>CAWUXF010000018.1:0-17338 GCA_963926325.1 uncultured Luminiphilus sp.
CGCCTCTTCACTGAGCGGTATGTCAGCGATGCACGAGCAGACCATGGGCCTTAACTACGTGCACCACATTGGCCAGCCACACTGGTTTGAGTGCGGCGGTGATATGGATCCAGATACTTTTGGTGTTCAAGTGGCGCGCGAACTGGAAGCAAAAATAGACGAGCTCGGCGAAGAGAATGTTGCCGCCTTTATCGCCGAACCGATACAGGGCGCTGGCGGCGTCATTATTCCACCCGATAGCTACTGGCCGGAAGTAAAACGGATTCTTGATGAGCGGGATATTTTATTCATTTCCGATGAGGTGATCTGCGGCTTTGGTCGTACCGGAGAGTGGTTTGGCTCAGATACCTATAACCTTGAACCCGATCTAATCACCTTTGCCAAGGCGGTCACTAACGGATATATGCCGCTGGGTGGCTCACTGGTGAGCGACAAAGTCGCCGATGTTTTGATGTCTGGTGACGGTGAGTTTGCCCACGGTCTCACCTATTCAGGGCATCCTGCATCCTGCGCTGCAGGCTTGGCGACCATGGCCATTTTTGAAGAAACTAATATTATCGCCAACACAGCACAGCATTTAGCACCCTACTTTGCGCAACAGTTAGCTGCGCTCAATGACCATGTGATCGTCGGTCAAGTAAGAGTCAAAGGTTTGTTTGCCGCAGTTGAGCTGGTAGATGACAAATCTGCCCGTACCCGTTTGGCGCCCAATTCGGCAGCGGCAGTCTACTGCCGAGACCAAGCAGTTAGCGATGGTTTGATGGTCCGTCAGACCGGCGACGCTATGATCATGGCGCCACCATTCGTCTCCGAGCGCCATGAAATCGACACGCTGATCACCAAGCTGGCAACTGCACTCGACAAGACCGCGGCACATTACGGTAAGTAGCCGATCACAAAGGGGCATCAGTCGCCTATGTGGCCGATGCCCCAGCGTCAAAACGGGCTCAAAGACGACCTTGATTTGCGCACCTTGATCGCCCCCATAGCAAACGACACTCAATGTCTTGGCGCTCGATTTGAGCGCCTACATAACCGCATGAATGGCCGCATGGATGACCGCATAGAAAACTCTATGGATAAGCGCCTGAGGTCAGTCCCTGGTGATTTCGTGGGTACCGGGATCGCGGGCTTTGATCCAGCATTAAGCCGCGAGCGTAATTAAACTATGATGCTTCTTCCTCACAACACGGTCACCAAGCGCTGGTCTCGCCTGCTCGAGCACCCGCTATATAATGGTATTTGGTTCCAGCTAACTTGGTTCAGCTGCGTGTTCGGTAGAGAAGCCTGGCTACCCCTGAGCCTCACACTGCTGGCTATGCACTTTTTACTTGTACAAAGCCCAATGCAAGAGCTGCGACGCTTAGCACCAATCATGGTACTGGGCATCGGCGTTGATAGTGCGCTTTCGTTGTTCGGCGTGTTTGATTTTGATGGCAGTGCCATTGTGCCGCTGTGGCTCTGTCTATTGTGGATCGCCTTTGCTACAACACTCAATCGCGCGTTAGCTACCTTTGGGCGCTGGATATGGCTAGCAGCCTTGATAGGCGCAGTTGGCGTGCCCTTTAACTACGCCGTTGGTGCCAAATTTGGTGCTGTAGTGTTGCCGTTAACTCCATGGATAACAACGACGCTGCTCGTCTCGATTTGGGCGCTATTACTGCCCATCTTTTATCATCTCGCTAAGCGCCCATTGACTGCCCAGGGGGCAGCCACATGAAAAAAACGACGTTCATCTTCGCGGCCACGCTACTGCTCTGCAGCTGGGTAGTACATGCGGATATCACAGAAACAGCCCCTCTTCAAAAATGCGGCGCAGCCAAGTTGCGGGTCTTGTTTTGGGATGTGTACGAATCGACGCTGTTTACACCTAGCGGCAACTACGAACCCGATGCGCGACCCTTTCGCTTAGATATTCGCTACCTTAGAGATATCAGCGCCAAAGACTTGATCAGTCAGACCAAGAAGGAATGGCGGGCCCAGGGGCTAGCAAATCCCCAGCAAGATGAGTGGCTAATAACACTGGCTGACATATGGCCCAACGTAGCAACTGGAGATACGCTGGTGCTGCTAGTCGACGAAAAAAACCACAGCGAGTTTTCGATGAATGGCGTAGAAATTGGCCGTATTGAAAGCGCCCAGTTCAGTGCCGCATTTGCAGGTATTTGGCTCTCTCCTAATACAACGCGACCCGCGCTTCGCGCGGCCTTAATTCGCGGACACGAGCCACTCACACCTTTCCCCTAGCGTATTTTGTTATCCCTTGTCCATAACGACGAATAAGCATCGCGTAAGATCAAGCGCTCACCTCCGCGCATCAAAAATAATGGGGGAGCAGGTAAAAGCATTGTCGAGCAGAACTTCCGTTCAGTGTTAAACTCTCTCAAACTCGCACAAACTCGCAGTAAGGCAGTACCATGCTGACAGAAATCAACGAAGTCTATCGCGGTCTAAAGTATGTCTGGGGCCACAATCAACACCCCGAAAACGGCGAGCCGTTTGAAGTGGCTGAGGGTGTTTGGTGGGTGCGCTTTGCGATGCCGATCTCACTTGACCATATTAATATCTGGTTACTTGAGGATGACGACGGCTGGACGGTAGTGGATACCTGCATTGCCACCAAAGACGCGATAGCTCAATGGGAAAAACTTTTTACGGGCTTTATGGCGAACAAACCCGTCAAACGCGTAATCTGCACCCATATGCACCCGGACCACATGGGCTTAGCGGGGTGGCTTTGCGAGCGTTTCAATTGCCCGCTGTGGATGACGCGTGAGGAGTTCTTGCAGTGTCACTTGCTGACCGCCTACACCGGCGATAGCGTGCCAGAGATTGCCGTCAATTTTTATCATTCAGCAGGTTATACAACAGCTCAGCTCGATGGATATAAACAGAAATTTGGCGCTTTTGGCAAACTGGTCAGCCAAATGCCACATGCCTTCCGGCGCATAGTCGATCGAGAGACGCTCACTATTGGGGGTCGTTATTGGCAGGTCATCGTGGGTAGCGGCCACTCGCCCGAGCACGCCTGCCTGTATTGCCCCGCACTCAAAATCATCATCGGCGGCGATCAAATTTTGCCACGAATCACACCAAACGTTTCCGTATTTCCGACCGAGCCTGAGGGCAATCCACTATTGGAATGGATGGATTCTTGCGCCCGATTAATCAGCATCTTACCCGATGACTTGATCACGCTACCCGCCCACCAGTCGCCGTTTAGAGGCCTTCATATAAGACTCAACCAAATGATCGACCTGCATCGCCTAAGCTTGCAAGCGCTCTACGAAAAACTAGACAAGCCCCATCGGGTAATCGATTGCTTCACTTATTTGTTTAAACGACCTATTGACGACGCTGACCTGGGTATGGCCACGGGCGAGACGCTAGCAAATCTTAACTTACTGCTCTACCGCGGCAATATCCGCCGCACCAGAGACCCTGAAGGCATAAACTGGTATCAACAAAACCCAGACGCCCGTTTTATGGAAGCCGATCATGATCAGAAATCTCCTACGACGACTTGAAGCTGGGATATTGCGTTTTTACTATCGGTGGGCAAATAAAAAAGCCTGGCGAGACCATCCTATGGAGGATGTCAGTACCAGTACCCTCCAAATACCCGACGGCAACCGCACCATCACCGCGCGGATGTATCATGGCGATGTAGACAAACCGATGGTGGTGTTTTATCACGGTGGTGGCTGGGTTATCGGCGATCTAAATACTCACGACCCGTTCTGCCGAGCGCTTTGCCAGTCCAGTCATTGCTCGGTTATGTCGATCGACTATCGCTTAGCGCCGGAAGCGCCATTCCCTGCAGCGCACGATGACTGCTTAGTCGCCACGCGCTGGATATTCGACAATCTGAATCGACTGGCGCCCAACAATGGCAAAGTTGTGCTGTCAGGCGACAGCGCCGGTGGCAATCTAACTGCGAGCACCGCATTTGCACTGCTCGACGAACCGCGCCTTAGCGGTGCCCTAATGATTTATCCAGCGACCGAACACTATAGCGCGGCTTTCCCCTCGTACACGGAACATGCAAAAACTGGCCCGCTAAGATCATCGCTCATGAGGTGGTTCACTGATACTTACCTCGGCGGCATTGCACCCGCGACACCCGCGTTAAAGAAAATTTTTGTGGCGCGTAACAACAGCTGGAAAAAGTTTCCACGATCACTGGTAATCACTGCAGAACGCGACCCATTGCGCGATGATGGCCGACGTTTCGCACAAATACTCAGGCGTGATGGGGTCGAAGTCCGCTTTGAACACTTTTTAAAAGATGCCCATGGTTTTGCCTGCTCAGAGGGCCCAACTCATAGTCATAAGCAGGTGATTGCGATAGCGTCTGAATGGCTAGCTGCGGGCTAATCAACCCCTATACCCCAGCAGCCTAGCAGCAGCCCTTTTCACGCCGCGGACAATTCAAGTCGACTGTGTGCTTAACTATTTACACCCCGTTGCCGCCGCGACGCTAATGCGCAGTAACGAGGACGCTGCCTACTATCCGGAACTCGCGCGTCATGCCTGCGCTGCAATTTCTCTAGCCAGCGATTGCCTTGAGTATTGCAATCACCTCTGCCTTTTCAAGCAATCGCGGAGATGCATAGCCATCGCTCTCAGCGCAGGCCGCATCTGCTATTGCATCAAAATCTGCCGCCTGTAATCGGCTGTCGGTTTCCGACAGGCCGACCTCGGCGCGCAACGCGACGATGCTATCAATGAAAGCAGCAGCACGCGCCGCCTTGCTCGGCGCAGATGAAACACCCGCCGCCAGTGACAGCTCCGCCAGCCGTTCTTCGACAATCTGGCCATAACAACGCAGTACATGCGGCAACACTAAGCCGTTGGCGACACCGTGCGGAATACCGTACTTGCCCCCCAGCTGATGCGCAATGGCATGCACGTTACCTACGTTCACTTGGTTGATCGCCACGCCGCCGTAATACGCAGCAACGGCCATCGACATTCGGGCGCCGGCATCATCGGGAGCCGCCACGGCCATTGGTAGCGATTGGAAAACGCCCTGTACAGCTAGACGCCCATACTCAGTGCGCGTGCCACGCTCCCAAACACCGATGTAGGCCTCGATACCGTGAGTCAGCGCATCAATGCCGGTTGCCGCAGTGATGGGACCGGGCAATCCCATCATTAAATCAGGATCAATGGCGACTGCGCGAGGCAGCATCGCTTCGCCCGCGATGACGTGCTTGGTATGTGTATCTGCTTCGGTGATCACCGCCCCCATCGTTGCCTCACTACCTGTTCCTGCAGTGGTTGGGATCGCGTAAATTGCCGCCGCCTCTTTGGGTGCCTTATTAAAGCCTACCCAGCTCTGCGGGTCGTCACTGCAGTAACGAGAAAGCGCTATCACTTTTGCTGCATCCATCGACGAGCCGCCACCGATAGCAAGTACCGCGGTGCTACCGGCAACACGTAGGGCGTCTATCCCTGTTCGGACCACGTCAAAAGTGGGGTCGGGCATCACTTCATCAAACCAATGCACATCAATATCAGCAGCCAGCAACGCCGCCGCAGCCCGATCAGCCACACCCAGCTCTCGCAGTGCACTATCGGTCACAATGAATACTGATCGATGTCCCGTATCAACAATTTGACGGCACAACTGCTGTGCACTAGCCGGCCCCACCCAGGCGAAATGACTAGCAGTTGCCTTACTGCCAACCAATAACCGCATGAGCGCCAAATTAAGCGCGCGCTTGCACTTACGAATCATCATTGCTTGTGCCACAAAAATACTCCCTTAAAAACTGATGCGGATTGATCGTTGAGATCGGTACTGGCATTAAAACGTTATCTTGAGCCAAATCTCTGCGTTTAGCGTAAAAAAATAGTATACAAGCGCAAATGCCAGTAGTGAGAACAATATTAAGTTATCGAGCACACGAGTGCTTTATACTGACATCGTGTATTTAAAAATAAAACTTGGCCTGCGCTTTTCAACGTCTCGTTTGCCATATCGTTAACTATGGAGGTCGTCTAGATGGCACTGACACGAACATTTATAGATATCGGCGCCGAAGGCGAGCTTAATCTCTGTCAGGACGTGGCGCCCACACCCGGGCCAGACAATCTACTTATCGCGGTAGACTTTGCCGGTATAAACCGCGCCGACGTATTACAGCGCATGGGCTTATATCCGCCACCGGCGGATGCTTCGCCAATCATGGGGCTTGAGGTCGCGGGTCGCGTTGTGGCTGTTGGCGCCAATGTTAACGATTGGGCCATTGGCGATCGCGTCTGCGCATTGGTACATGGCGGCGGTTATGCCAGCCACTGTATCGCCCGCGCCGATCACTGCCTTGCCCTACCAGACACCATCGACAGCGAGCACGGCGCTGCTTTGCCAGAAGCGCTGCTGACCGTATGGCACAATGTATTTCAACGCGGCGGTTTACGCAGCGGCGAAACCGTCCTAATACATGGAGGTACTAGCGGTATCGGCACCCTGGGCATCCAAATGGCCAAAGCGCTGGGCAGCACAGTACTCGCCACCGCAGGTAGCCCAGCCAAGTGTCAGCAAGCCGAGGCGCTCGGCGCCGATTATGTGGCCAATTATCGCGATGGCGACCTGCTCAATCAGTTTGTACAAGCCGGTTATCACGAGGCAATTGACGTCATTTTAGATATAGCAGGTGGCGATTTTTGTCAGGTGAATTTTGATCTCGCAGCGGTCGACGGGCGTATCGTTTGTATTGGTATGATGCGCGGCGCTAGCGCTGAGATTAATCTTCTGAGCTTACTTGGCAAGCGACTCACCTTAACCGGTAGCACTTTGCGGCGCATGGATGCGCGTGAGAAAGCAGCTGCTTTTTTAGAGATCAAAGCGCAAATCATGCCGAAAGTAATCACCGGTGAGATTAGTCCCATTATCCATACGGTGTATCCATTAGCAGATGCGATCGCCGCGCAAACATTGATGCAAAGCGGTGAGCACAGCGGTAAGGTTTTGCTCGACTGTCGATAGATAAATCCTAAACGCTGGAAGGATGCATATGACCCAGTTACAACAAGCGCTTTTGGTTACACTCTGTGCAGTCGTGCTAAGCGCCTGCGGTGGCGGCGGTGGCTCAAGCGCTAGTAGTACACCACCACCGCCAGTCGTCACGCCGCCCCCGTCGCCGCCAGAACCACCCACTGAGCCCGAATCGTTCAGTGTCAGCGGCTACATTAGCGTGAGTACTGAGGCGACGGTCGACAGCGACACCAACAATCCCGACAACATCAGCGTTGATAACAATACCTTCGCGCAAGCGCAGCCATTTATTAACCCCGGTTCAGCGGGGGGCTACTTAACCGAAGCGGGTGTGGGAGCAAGCGGGGAGATCAGCGAAACCGGTGATTTGAGTGACTACTACGCGTTTGATGGCTTTGAGGGGCAACAGTTATCAATAGCCATTGGAGACCCCCAGGCTGCTGATATTGATCTCTATCTCTATGATGAAGCGGGTGACTTAATCTCGTCTTCAACCGGTACCGGTGACAGAGAGCAAGTTTTTATACCGAGTGACGGTCGTTTTTTTATCGAAGCTTTCCTATTCGGCGGCGCCTCTAATTATATTCTCAGCGCAGGCAATAGCGGCACCAACACAATGGGGGTTACCGCGCAGGAGCTCATTGTCGAATATGAAGCCGAGTCGATCCTAAAGCTGACAGTCAGTGACGCGAGGCGACATGCCGTCGCACATCGATTCGGCTTAGTTGAAGCAGCTGGCGGCTTGGGACGCGAGCGTTTGATGCAGGCCAAGCCGATGAGCAGCGCACTGCTTAGCCCGCGTCTACTGGCCATACGAGACCGACTCCAAAGCGACCCAGAGCACTTAGCGCAATGGGAGACTTGGATGCTCGCCAAAGCACTCTCAAAGCAAGTAGGGATAGCACGAGCCACCCCGAATTTTCGCGTTAGAGCGCTGGCCACTGTCAACGATGAATTCTTCAATTCTCAGTGGCAGTATCCAGCCATGAAACTTTCGAGCGCCTGGGACACGTCAGTAGGCGACCCAAGCGTCATCGTGGCCGTCATTGATACAGGTGTGGTACTCGATCATCCCGACCTACTGGACCAGTGGGTTGATGGTTATGATTTCATCCGCGACGCGGAAGCGGCGCTCGACGGGGATGGGCTCGATGACAACCCAACCGACGAGGGACTGACCGAGTTCAGGGCGGTTTTTCATGGTACCCATGTGGCAGGTAGCATTGCAGCGCGGGGAAATAATCGCCTGGGTGTCGCAGGCGTCGCCTACGCCAGTAAAATCATGCCACTGCGCACACTCACCGAGGATGAAGATAATAGCGGCAATACATATGACCTAATTCAGGCAATACGCTATGCCGCCGGCCTGAGCAATGATGCCAACCAACTGCCACAACAACCTGCAGATATTATTAACCTCAGCCTAGGCTTCGACGGTGACGTCCCCAGCGTCGAAAGTCTCATCAACACCATTACCGATCGTGGTGTAATAGTGGTTGCCGCTAGCGGCAATGAAAGCGCCTCTCAGGTCACTTATCCCGCCGCCTACGCCAATGTTTTTGCTGTGGGTGCCACAGACTTAGAAGGCCGCGTCACAAGCTATAGCAACACAGGTAGTGCGCTCGACCTAGTAGCCCCGGGCGGCGACATGGGTGTCGACCTCAATGGAGATGGCTATCCCGACGGGATTTTAAGCACCGGCATGAGCGGCGACGCGCCCGCCTACGTATTTCTTGAAGGCACCTCGATGGCTACACCGCATGTCGCTGGCGTATTCGCCTTGATGAAATCAGTCAATCCTGATCTCAGTCCTTTTGACCTACAGGCACTCCTTAGCCAGGGCGCTCTAACCGATGACATTGGTGACAATGGTCGCGATGACCAGAGCGGCTGGGGACTGATTAACGCCCAAAAGGCGGTGAATGCCGCGCTAGAAAGTATTGGCAGCACCATAGATCGGCCGCCATTACTCACGATATCGAGCAGTCAACTCAACTTCGGCAGCACACGCGGTCAGCTCGAAGTACAACTGACCAACGGTGGCGAAGGTGACCTTACGATCACCGCTGCCAGTAGTAATAGCAGTTGGCTCAGCGTAAACGAGCCGGACACTGGCAACAGCGGCCTCGGCAACTGGCGCGTCAATGTTGACCGCAGTGGGCTCAGCGCAGGCAGCTACCTTGGAAAGATTACTTTCGAATCCAGCGCGAATACGCTAACGCTTAGCGCCTTAATGCGCATCACCTCAGGCTTAACCGGTGACGTTGGGACGCTTTATGTTTTGTTGTGGGACCGGGTAACCGACAGCCTAGCGGCCCAAGAGCTGACCGATGTAACACAAGACTATCGCTTTAATTTCTCAGAGATAGCCCAGGGACGTTATGAAGTTTGGGTAGGTAGCGACAATGACAACGATCTTTTTGTTTGTGATGAGGGCGAAGCCTGTGGTGCTTGGCGGACCGTTGATGCGCCAGCGCTGCTCGATGTCGACACCGACGTCAGCGACATTGAACTCTCTGCGGACTATCTAATCGCACTACCAGAGACCAGTATTACGACGCTGAGTGCCGCACAACCGGTCGCTGCTAAGCCTGTCAAAACCCCAACGTTCGTCAAACCAAGGCGCTAATAATGTTATGGCAGAGAGCCTAGCCCCGCAGGTTAAATATTCTGCGCAACGACTGGAGACTTTTTCGACAGCGTTGCGAATAGCCAGCCGCCTAGCGCGCCCCCTAATGCTTGCAGGAGTAGGCCGGCAAGTGTTCTTGCCGCTGCGATACCGACGAGCCCCAAAGCCGCGTCGAGAGTGAGGTGCAGCGTGATAATGGCGATAAATCCGCCCAATGCATACAAGGGGGACCGGGGCCAACCAAACCATCGGATCAGCAGACCGGCAACCAAAAAGGCGACCAGCAAGGCCACGGTAATCAGTGGCAAATAGATTGTCGCCATGCCAATCAAGTCGTGTAGCACCGCATCCGTGCGATCAGCTATCGACACGGGCACACCCATAGCGGCAATATTGTTCAACACCCCTTGGGTACCATTAAATACTGCGACTACATAGCCGAGGATCACCGACGGAAAGAATGCACACAAGACTCGCAACATGTTTAACTCCAAACACAGCCTATAGGAGGCCTGTATGGTACTGGATCGACTAAAATTTATCGCCGCTCTGTTAATTACTTTCAATTTAATCAACGCTGAAGTACTAGCCGAGACAGCAGCTTATAACGCACAGGTCATCGTATCCGATTTCGAGAAACCTTGGTCAATCGCCGAGCTACCCGATGGTGAGCTACTACTCACAGAGCAGGGTGGACGTCTGTGGCGCGTGGATGGCATGGGTAACAAATTTGAGATCAGCGGTGTACCTGTGGTTTATAACAAGAGCCAAGGCGGGCTGTTTGACGTGCTACCGGCCACTGACTTTGCCGAAAGTGGTGCGCTATATATTGCCTATGCTGGCGGCGGCACAGCGGCCAACCGCACAACCGTGGTCAAAACGCACTTGATCAACAATACACTCACTGAGACCACCACCTTATTAGAGGTGAATCCCGACAAAGACACCGCAGCCCATTATGGCGGCAAACTAGCCTGGCTTGCCGATGGCACGCTGCTGGTCAGCGTCGGCGACGGCTTTGAATATCGTGAGCAAGCACAAGACCTGAATTCAGAAATGGGTAAATTGCTGCGCATTAATGCCGACGGCACTATTCCCGCCAATAACCCCTTCGCAGATACAGCACCACGGGTCTTCAGCTACGGACACCGAAATCCCCAGGGCCTTGTTGTCGACGCTGCCACTGGCAATATTTTCATGACCGAGCATGGTCCCAAAGGCGGTGATGAACTGAACATCATCACACCCGGGAAGAACTATGGCTGGCCCGCGATTACCTATGGCGTAGATTATTCAGGGGCACTGATATCGCCCTTTACCGAGAATCCCGGTATGGAGCAACCAATCACCTATTGGGTTCCCAGTATCGCGACCTCTGGCCTTGCGATATACCACGGCAGTGAATTTGTGGCTTGGGATGGTGATTTACTGATTGGCGCACTGGTAGACCGCAAGCTCTACCGGCTCGAAATGGATGGCAGTACCGTATTATCGCAAAGCGAACCCTTCCCCGATGTGCAAGGCCGTGTGCGAGACGTTCGGGTTTTTAGTAACGGCGTGATTTACGCGGTCACCGATGAAGGCCAGCTGTATCGTATAACTCGCGAGTAAATCACCAATCACGTGGGCGAAAAACCTGCTCACGTGAATCTCTTCAACCAATAGGGCATTAGGGGAATAGGGGAATAGGTAAACAACCCCGCTATACGGCCTCTGTCAGGGAGACACATGCTCGTAGCATTTACCAAATACACAGACAATTAGACGCCACCGAAAGACCGAGCTCTTAGTCCGCTACGCATAAGCGCTCTAGGGCTGCGGCGTCAAGGTACCATCTTCTTCCAACTGCAAGCGACCGATAGATGCGTAGCGACGACGCACGCCCGGAATCGGCCGTAAATAGAATAAATCGCCGTTAGCACCCGTTAACGTCAATGGCACGCCGGCGCGACGCGCGATTTGCGCATTGGCGGTCATATGCGATTTTTCGCCATGAACTGGGATCACTAAGCTGGGCTTTACCGCAGCATAAAGATCTTGAAGTTCATCGGCACAAGGATGCCCAGAGGCATGTAGCGTCAGTGCGCTAGTGTCCGCCTGTAGCACCTGCGCACCCCGTCCACGCAGACCCTCAACGATTCGCGCTACCGCTTCCTCATTACCGGGAATTGTTTTAGCACTGAAAATCACGGTGTCACCTTCAGTCAAAGACATACACGGATGGGTATCCATCGCTAAGCGGTGCAGGGCGGCGCCCACCTCACCCTGACTGCCCGTCGCCAGTGCCAGCACCTCTTGCGCTGGTAAATATCCTAGGTGCTCCGCCTGAATGGGCTGGTACTCAACATCCAATAACCCGGTGCTTCGAGCACATCGGCTCATATTCTCCAGCGAGCGACCCAATAGCGCCAAACGACGACCCGTGGCGCGAGCAACGCGGGCAACGGTTTGCATACGCGCAATGTTGCTGGCAAAGCAGGCAATCACAACACGTCCAGTTAAGGGTGCCACAGCACTCAGCAGTCCGTCGGCGACCATGCCCTCTGTGGGTGAACGACCGGGCTTAAGCGCGTTAGTTGAGTCGCAAATCACGACGTCCAAAGGCTCATCACCTAAACGATCAAATTGGTGCTGATTCCAGGGCGCACCTACAACAGGGTGGGTATCAATTTTCCAGTCCGCGGTGTGCAAGATCCGACAACCGGGAACGTCAATTTGCAGCGCACAGGTTTCGGGGGTGGAATGAGTAATGGGCAGCCATTTAACGCGAAACTGTCCAATTTGATGCACCTGACCTGGCAGTACTTCGATCAATGGCTCGGGCAACTTGCCGTCCCGCCAACCGTTCTTGCGACGCAGTACCGCTGCGGTAAACGGCGTGGTGTAAACGGGACATCGCAGCTGAGACCACAAATAAGGCAATGCGCCCAAGTGATCTTCGTGGGCATGAGTGACGATCAAAGCCTCTAAATTTTGCCGTCGGCTGGCAATAAATTGCGGATCGGGCATTTGAATGGCGGGGCGCCCACCGCCAAGACGCTGCTCAAAGGTAATGCCGCAGTCAACCATCAGCCAGCGTTTATTATGGCCAAAGAGATTGAGATTCATACCAATCTCCCCGCAGCCACCCAAGGGTAAAAAGCAGGTCTCCTGAGTTTGGTTAGCCACTGACTATGCTACCTACCAAGCGTAGCCGACACGAATTTTATAGAGCTGATCCAACTTTTCCTGACCCTCAGCAGCGCCACCGTCATAATTAACTGTTACCTCGCCTGCGGCCTCAAGGCCCAGCATTAGCGGGAAAGACAGCCCCACTGTCGTGTTGAGGATCGGCGCACCGGCATTATTTAAATCGACAATGCCTACATGCTTTAAGTAGAGTCTTGAATCGCCACCAATCACATTGCTTTCACCTGTAAAGTTCCAGTTAAGGCCCGGATAATCCGTATCATCAGCTACTATAAAATCTGTCGCGACGTAAACCGCACCAAATTCAGCATCCAAACTCAAACGACTGTGATCGATTATGCGCCGGCCGTAGTAAGGGCCCACATAAGTCCGCAATTTAATATCCGCCAGCAAATCGGCTTCAAAATTAACATTAGCACCGATGTAATAATCGACGTCTTTTAAGAAATAATCGTATTTTGTCAGCACACCCCAGTTATCTGCTGTCGTTTGCTTACTCTCTACCTCGGAAGTCACCCCGTTTTCCGTGACCGATTCAGTATTAAAGGCAAAGTCCTGCTCAAAGTTAGCCCGCACAATGATCCGGTCTCGAGTACTGCGTAACGTCGTGTCTATGGCCACATTTAATTCGTCGGTATTGGTATTGCCGCGATTGTAAGCGAGCGCCACACCAGCATTACCGACCCACTGATAACCTATACCTTCCTCCCAGTCCTCAGGATTAACGGCTTGAACCGTTAGCAGTGCAATATGCTCACCGCCATCAAGCATCACCTCGCCATCTTTAACCGCCAACTCAGGCACTGTTAGTATCCGCTCATCCGTCAACAGCAACTCGGTCTCTACCGCGGAGTGCAAATGCTTGATCAGACTGACGTCGATAGTTAAGGCATCGTTAAAACTCGTCGCTAACGTTAACGTCTCATCGTGTAAATCAACAATTTCGCCGTAAATCAGCGAGCCGTCGAACAGCTCAATTTTGGCGAGTGGCGGCGTGGCCGGCTCTGCTGAAGTCTCTCCGTCCGCGACCTCCGATACTCCAATGGCGCTAGCAGATGCAGACAGCCCAAAGGTCAGCAATATCAATACCACGACGCTCAGGCTAAAATTGAATAAATAAGGGCGAGTCGCTTGAGGAAGCGCTATCATCATGGTCAGTCTCCAGAAGGTTTCGCGAGGCGCGACTTTACGCGATTAGGCGCACGATTTGAATGGCTAGCCGAATAAGCCGCACCTGTAAACATAGACCAACCCAGAAAAGGTAACATGATGAGCACGGCAAAGGCTGCTTCAGGGCGCGACTACGACTTATTTGTAATCGGCGCAGGATCTGGCGGGGTCAGAGCGACCCGAATGGCGGCGAGCTTAGGTGCGCGGGTCGCCGTCGCTGAAGATTTATTTATGGGCGGCACTTGCGTCAACGTTGGCTGTGTTCCCAAAAAACTTTATGTCTATGCGAGCGAATTTGGCAAAGGATTTAAAGACAGTCATGGCTTTGGCTGGCAAATAGCCCAGCAAACCTTTGACTGGCCCACACTACGCGACAACAAGAAAGCCGAGATATCTCGCTTAAATGGTATTTACGAGGGCTTACTAACCGGACCCGGCGCCACCATCATCAAAGGCCGCGCAAGCCTCATTGATGCCCATACGGTGAGCGTTAATGGTCAACACTACAGCGCCGATAAAATCCTGTTAGCTACCGGTACTTGGCCGGTCAAACCTGAATTTCCCGGTGTCGAACATACCATCACGTCGAATGAAGTATTTGACTTAGAGACGTTCCCAAAGCGCCTGCTGATCATTGGTGGGGGCTACATCGCCACCGAATTCGCGGGTATTTTTAATGGACTGGGCTCACAGGTCACTCAGCTCTATCGGGGCGCGTTATTTATGCGTGGTTTCGACGATGATGTCCGCACGTTCGCCGCAGAAGAGGTCATAAAGTCGGGTGTGGATCTGCGCTTTAACTGCGATATTGTCTCCCTTACGCGCACAGAAATAGGCCTTGAAGCCTCGCTCAACGACGGCAGTACAATAACCGTTGACTGTGTTCTGTGCGCCGTTGGACGCCGACCCAATATCGACGGGCTCAACCTGAGTGCGTCTGCCGTGCAGCTGCACGACAATGGCTTTGTTAAAGTCGACGCCAACTTCCAGACCGATGAGCCATCTATTTACGCGCTAGGCGATATGACCGGCGGACCGCAGTTAACCCCCGTCGCGCTAGCCGAGGGTATGGCATTTGCCTACAACGAATTCGCAGATGAACAGCGCACTGTCGATTACGACAACATTGCCACCGCCGTTTTCTGTCAACCAAATATTGGCACCGTTGGGTTAACCGAGGCCGACGCCAAGAAAAAGTATGGTGAGATCACCGTTTACCTGTCAGATTTTAAGCCAATGAAGCACACGCTTAGCGGACGTGATGAGCGAACATTGATGAAGCTAATTGTCGATAAGGCCAGCGATCGCGTTGTCGGCTTGCACATGGTCGGCCCAGATGCCGGGGAAATCACTCAGGGGATGGCGATCGCAATACGCGTCGGCGCGACCAAAGCCGACTTCGATAGTACCATTGGCATTCACCCGACGGCTGCAGAAGAGTTTGTCACCATGCGCACAGCCACGCGATAATGGGCAGTTAACTCTTGACGCTTGAACTCTGGGAATTGGCCATTCTGGTTGCTGCGGGCATCGCTGGCGGTGCCGTTAATGTCATGGCCGGTGGCGGCTCAATTCTCACCGTACCGGTGATGATTTTTCTGGGCGTGCCCGGGCCGCTTGCCAATGGGACTAACCGCGTCGCCATTCTCGCGCAAAACATCACCGCCATAACGACGTTTAGGCGCCAAGGCTTCTCCCATTTTCGGCTCAGTCTGTCACTGGCAGCCTGCGCCTTACCAGGTGCTGCGCTCGGCGCTTGGTTCGGCGCTAGCTTATCGGGAGAAACCTTTAACCAACTGCTAGCGCTGGTTATGATTGTGGTACTGGTGCTAATGCAAACCAGTAACCGCACAATAAACACCGACGGCAAACCTCGTCGGCTGCTGCTGGGACATCTATTAATGGCCGGCGCTGGTTTTTGGGGTGGTTTTATTCAAATCGGTGTCGGCTTCATCATCATGCCGATCCTCAATCGGGTCATGGGACTCGACCTAGTCACAGTGAACGTCCACAAAGTTTTTATTGTCGCGGTCTACACGATGGCCGCACTGGCAGTTTTTGCGTTGACCAGCGACGTTTTATGGCTTGTGGGTGCAGTTCTCGCGATCGGCAACTCAATTGGCGGCTACCTAGGTGCTAAGCTCACCATCTCTCGCGGAGAGAAATTAATTCGACGCGTGCTAACTGTGGCTATTATTGCGATGGTAATTCGCCTACTCTTTTTCTGAACGCATCTGCAACAAACGGCATTTGCTAAACAACTATTTGGAGCGCACAGCCCATGAAGACCCTGCAGTTCAAAACTACCGGCCAAACCACACGCTCGATCATCATTGCAGTACTGAGTGCCGCACTGCTCAGCGCTTGCTCGGGCGTACAAATCGAGCGCGCACCTATAGAACGCTTTAACGACGCGGGTTATCAAAGCTATAGCTGGCGCGATCGCCCCATCGAAAATACGGCTAACTCAGACGACCTTCTGTATCAAATCGGCCCTTCACTACGCGCATCAGTAGACGATAATCTGGCACAGAAGGGCTATTTGCTAAAAGCAGCGGGTGGCGATTTCGTGATCAACTTTGAGTTTAGGACCGCGCTATCGGCTGGCGTACCCGAGAGTACAGCGAGCAATATTGACCCTGTGCCCGGCGTGATTGTGAACCGCGCTCCCGACCAAGCGACTATCGATAATGCCTATGCGCTCAGTGGCGTGCGTGAGTTAAATAGTATTTTGCTGAACTTCGAAGAAGCGCAAAATCAATCGCTGGTCTGGTCGGTGTCGATGAGCAGAATTGTCGAGAACCTCAATCGGGACAACGGAGCTAAAGTCCGCAAAATGCTGGGCCAGTCGGTAACCCGTGCACTGCGTCCCTTGAGCGACGCCAAGCAATAACAAGCATCGCAAACTTAATGATTGATTACCGGGTTAGCGCAGTGCGGCAATGGCGCCCCACTCATACCGGCGATCAAGTTGCCTACCGCGAGTCGGAACATGGCTTCGCGCGTAGCGGCGGTTGCGCTGCCTAAATGAGGCACTAAGACAACATTGTCGAATCCCAGCAATGGGCTGTCGATCGGTAGCGGCTCCTGCTCAAAAACATCCAGGCCTGCGCGCAAACGACCGGTTTGCAGCTCGGCGATTAGGGCGGCTTCATCAACCACGCCCCCGCGAGCGGTATTTATCACAATGGCGCCATCTTTCATGCTAGCTAGCCGAGCCGTGCTCACTAAACCCTGCGTGTCAGGCACCAACGCGACGTGGCAAGATACGATATCCGCTTGCGAAAACAACGTGTCTAACTCAACCATTTCAACGCCAGCGACGATACTTGGCGTTCGATTCCAGG
>CAWUXF010000019.1:0-48677 GCA_963926325.1 uncultured Luminiphilus sp.
GCGGGTATTGTTGGCTTTAGCGAAATGGTAGCGGAGGCGGCAGCTGCGGGCGATATGGAGGAGGCTTATACCGTCAGCGGGTATCGAGTTGAGTTCTTAAGTGATGATATTGCTGTGATGGTACACGCTGCAGCTGGATCAGATCCGCACTCAAGCTTGCATGTTTTTCAAAAGCAGAATGATGCTTGGTTGGTCGTTGCTACCGCCTCCTCGCCGATCGGCGAGTAGGGTCTGGAGCGCCCTAGGGCTTGCATAAATAGCGCAAGGCCTAGGGCCAAAATAAAGAGTTTGCTGCGCTGGTAGCACCAACTGCAAGCAAATTAAACGCACTAGTTGATGTCGGTCTTATCAGTCGGGAGTGGGTTGTGTTGCGCTGTCAAGTGTAAAGACCAAGCCGCTAAAATAAGGGTTGAAAAGGTCTCTCTGCAGTAAATGGCCCGCCCGGCAGGATTCGAACCTGCAACCTCAGACTTAGAAGGTCCGTGCACTATCCAGTTGTGCTACGAGCGGAGCGGGGCGATTATGCCATTTCAAATGGCTTTTGTGTGCAAACCGTCCAATAAAGCGATGGTGCTTTGCCGCAAAATACCGTGAGCATCGATGGTCCTGTCGAATAAACCGAGCATCTGATTCAATTTTAGGGTTGCGCCGCCCTGTACCAGCGGGCAATGCTGACTTGCAATTTACGTTAGAATTCAACGCTGTGCTGGCAGCCTGAATCGTGAGATGCCCGATGCTACCTTGCTGGGTTGATACCGACACATAAAAATATGATGCTTTAAATACACGGTTAACGTTGCGATATGGTCGAGATTTCGAGACACTACGCAGCCTCTGTGAACCGTCGCTGAAAAGGCTTTTTTAGATAGCGAATAAAGTGTACGGAGTGTGTAATGGTGACTCGGATGGTCCCCCCGCAGCGATAGGTAATGAACTCCGCCAGGCCCGGAAGGGAGCAACGGTAGTTACTGACTCGGGTGCCGGGGTGTGGCTGTTCGAGTCGCCTCCCTATTTACGTTGTGCGAGGGCAATAGCGTCCCAAATGACGGCGGAAAGCAAATGAGTTATCAGGTACTGGCCCGCAAATGGCGCCCAGGCAGCTTTCGAGAAATGGTCGGGCAGCAGCATGTACTGCGCGCGTTGATCAATGCCCTCGATCATGATCGACTACATCATGCCTATCTCTTTACCGGGACACGAGGTGTCGGTAAGACAACCGTGGCGCGCATACTCGCCAAGTGTCTGAATTGTGACACCGGCGTCAGCTCTGAACCTTGTGGTAGCTGTGCGTCCTGTCGCGAAATTAGCGAAGGCCGTAGCGTTGATCTTATCGAAGTCGATGCTGCGTCAAGAACTAAAGTCGAAGACACCCGCGAGCTGTTAGATAATGTTCAGTACGCGCCTACCCGCTCACGCTACAAAATTTATTTAATTGACGAAGTTCATATGCTGTCTAATCACAGCTTTAACGCTTTGCTCAAGACCTTGGAGGAGCCGCCACCTCACGCGAAGTTTTTGCTGGCGACTACCGACCCACAAAAACTGCCTGCGACGGTGTTGTCACGCTGTCTGCAATTTAACTTAAAGAACATGGTGCCCGAGCAAATCGTAGAGCATCTCGAGCACATACTCGCGCAGGAATCGATTGATTTTGACCTCAACGCGCTCGGCTTGTTGGCCCGCGGTGCTGAAGGATCGATGCGCGACGCACTGAGTTTGACAGATCAGGCAATCGCTTTTGGTTCTGGCAAGCTTCGCGAGGCTGAAGTTAGAGATATGCTTGGCACGGTTGATCGTGCTCGAGTATTAGCGCTTGTAGACGCTTTGCTGGTCGGAGAGCCGGCCGCTGTTTTAGCTGTGGTGTCGGCAATTGCTGAGCATGCGCCTGATTATGCCGCTACGCTAGACGAGTTAATTAGTACTTTCCACCAGATGACTATTGCGCAAATGGTGCCTGAGGCGGTTGATCAAAGCTGGTCGGAACGGGTTCGCGTAAGCGAGTTGGCGAGTCGGGCGAGCGTCGACGACACGCAGTTGTTTTATCAGTTTGCTATTAATGGTCGTCGCGATTTAGCAGTGGCGCCTGACCCCCGTATTGCCCTTGAGATGACGTTGTTGCGGATGATCGCTTTTCGTCCTGCGGTGGTTGTGGCATCGCATCCTGCGACGTCAAATGCAGGTGTCTCAGGCAAAGGAGTATCCCCGGCAAAAAAGCCTGATCCACCGGCATCGCCGGTGGCGCGCTCTACCAAAGTTGCAGTGTCGTCGTCGGATATAAGCTCTCATACAAGCGCCATAGCGGTTTCGCAGGTCGACGCTAAATCTAAAAATGTCGATGAGGTGAAGACCGTTGGTGCGCTAGATCTTGTCCCTGAAGCTCAGTCAGCGAATATATCCGAGACGAACAGCGGAATGAGCGTATCGAATGATGGCGATGATGACCTGCCATCCTCCGGATCATGGCCAATGTTTTTTGAAACACTCGGATTGGTCGGCATCACAGAGAACATTGCGCTGCACTGTGAGTTGGTCCGTGTCGAAGGCCGCAGTTTGTTTTTTGTGCTCGATGCGAACAACAGCAATTTCTTTAATGAGCGCCAGCCAGAAAAAATGCAGGCGGCACTCAATAGCGCGTTATCTGAGCCGGTTAGACTATCGATCGAAATAGGTGTGGTCGGTGATGCCACCCCTGCGGCGCGGCGCGCGCGGCTGGCTGCGGAACGTTTGGCGGCTGCGGAATCTGCCATTGCTGCGGACCCCATATTAGCGGCGCTAATTGCTGATTTTGATGGGGTGATTATTCCCGGTAGCATCCGTCCGCGGCCAACACATTAAGATATGAATAGTCATATAAGGAAGGCAATATGAAATTGGATGAGCTGATGAAGCAAGCTCAGCAAATGCAAGAGGGGCTCGCCGAAGCACAGGCTGCGGTTAAAGATGTGGAGGTAGTTGGCGAGGCGGGTGCCGGTTTAGTTAAAGTGCGTATGGCGGGTACTATGATGGTCTTGGCCATCAACGTAGATCCATCGGTACTGTCTGAAGAGAAAGCGGTGCTTGAAGATCTGATTGCCGCCGCAGTCAATGATGGCGTGCGTAAAGCGCAAGCGGCAGCGCAACAGAAGATGGCGGCGGTAGGTGCTGGTATGGGTCTTCCTGCCGGGTTTAAAATGCCTTTTTAGCGGATAACTAAAATTGAAATTAAGTCCCTCCATAGAATCCTTAATCGATGCGCTAAGATGCTTGCCCGGAGTAGGCCCTAAGTCGGCTCAGCGTATGACGCTGCATTTACTGGAGCGAGACCGAGAAGGCGCACTGTCCATTGCTGACGCACTAAAAACTGCGCTTGAGAAGGTCGGTCGTTGCCAGCAGTGCCGAAACTTTACCGAGCTTACCGTTTGTGAATTGTGTGGCGACCCGCGTCGTGACCCCAGTCTACTCTGTGTTGTCGAAACTCCTGGCGATGTTTTAGCAATCGAACAAACTGCGAGTTATCGCGGTCTGTACTTTGTGCTGATGGGACATCTGTCACCGATTGATGGCATTGGACCAGAAGATATTGGTTTGGATCAATTAGGCAAAAGATTTGCCGAAGACACCATCAGTGAGGTCATTTTAGCGACTAATCCAACGGTCGAAGGCGAGGCAACTGCTTGGTATGTAGGGCAGCAGGCAAAACACAAAGGCGTTACGGTGACGCGTATTGCTCACGGTGTGCCACTTGGTGGCGAGCTTGAGTATACCGATGCGTCGACACTGGCCCACGCACTAAGTGGCCGAATCCGATTACCCGAGGAATAGATCGCCATGAGTTGGCACTGGATCGATAATGACCAAGATTTAAATACCGTACTTGCACAAGCTGCACAGGCCACAGTGGTGGCGGTCGACACCGAATTTCGACGTCGCGACACGTTCTGGCCTGAGGTTGCCCTCGTTCAGCTATGCTTTGACAGTGAGGCATATTTGATTGATCCCTTGGCTATCGAGGATCCTGCACCCCTGGCGGCAATGCTTACTGACCCCAAAATCATTAAAGTACTGCATAGCGCCAGCGAGGATTTAGAAGTTTTCGATCGCTGGCTGGGTATATTGCCAACGCCCTTGTTTGATACTCAAAAAGCCGCCGCAATGCTGAATATGGGCTTCGGCTTGAGTTATAGGGGCCTCGTCGAGGCGCTTTTGGATTTGACGGTGGCCAAGGATGAAACCAACTCGGACTGGTTGCTGCGTCCACTGAGTGCCGCGCAATGTGAATATGCGGCATTAGATGTCACGCATTTGATGAGCTGCTGGCACCTCATGGCCGCGAAGGCCAATGAGTTAGGGCGGCTTTCATGGATTCTCGAAGAGGGCGCTGCGATGAGCCCCGGTGGCCGAGGGCCGCTCGCGAAGTTTAAATCTGCATGGAAGCTTGCACCACAAGCACTGGCCATGTTGTTGGCGCTGTTGGCTTGGCGAGAGCAGGAGGCGCGGACACGGGACAAACCGCGCAGCTGGATTTTGGCTGATAAAACCCTTGCAGAGTTAGCCCGCCGTCCGCCACAAAACATCCATCAGTTGGCCGATGCGGGTGTGCCGGCAGGATTGTTACGACGCCACGGGGAGCATTTAATGGCTTTGTTGCAAGACGCGGCCGCTGAGGCAGAGCGCCAGCCGCCGTCGCCATTGCTGCCACCGGCCAACGCTCGGCAGCGCAAGTTGGCGAAGCGCTTAGCTGACGACCTGAGTGTTATTGCCCAAAGCAGTGTTATGAATGCGGAAATTTTAATGCCGTCGCGGGAGCTTGAATTACTTGCACGTGAAGCCTCAGGCGAATCGATCACAGTGCCAGAAAACTGGCTGGGTTGGCGGGCTGAAACAGTAATCAAGCCAATGCGTGAAGCGGCACGACAGGCCGCAATGAGCGGGGAGCTATCGTCTTGAAACTGGTACAGGTTTTTCGTTCGCAGCGAAAAGAAAACAGTTATTTATATGTTGAACAAGGCTGTGATTTAGAGACGCTGCCGACAGCATTACGCGAGATGCTCGGTAAACTCGAACCGGTCTTGTCAATGCGGCTGACGCCGGAGCGTAGGCTTGCGCGTTATCATGGTGCGCAGGTGCTCGAGGCAATTGCCGCAGAAGGTTTTTTCCTGCAGTTACCGCCGTCATATCATCAGGAGTTAGCGTGTTAACCACTGATTCTTACCTGATAGCACTGGGTATTTATTTGAGCGCAGGTGGGTTCACCATTTTTTTTGTCTACCGTTGGCTCGGTGGGTTCTTATCGCGGCGGCCCCAGCGCGTGTTAACCGCAGTCGCTGCGGCACTGTTACTGACGCCAGCACCGGCGACGCTTGGCGCAGATACTTGGGCACCTGCCTTAATCGTGGGCGTTTTCGACTTGCTCTTTAACGGTGGATGGGCTGCTGCGCAGTCCGCATTACTCAACCTGGCGGCGGCATTATTGCTGTCACTAATAGTCGGAATATTGCTTAGCCGCGGTCGATCGGCCTGAAAAAAGGCTTGCTTCAGTGTTTCAGGTTGATCAAAGCATCGCCAAATCGCTCAGACTTCGCTAACCTTCACCGCATTCTTTAACGACAACTCACGCGAGAAGCACATGAAATTTACGGGTACTGAACGATACGTCGCCACCGATGATCTGCGTATGTCGGTCAACGCGGCGGTTACTTTACAGCGACCACTGCTAATTAAGGGCGAGCCGGGAACGGGTAAGACAATGTTAGCGGAGGAGGTCGCTGCAGGTTTGGGTCTACCGCTAATCCAGTGGCACATAAAGTCCACAACCAAGGCGCAGCAGGGACTCTATGAGTACGATGCGGTGTCTCGCTTACGTGATTCGCAGCTGGCCGATGACCGAGTTCATAATATTGGTAATTACATCAAGAAGGGCAAACTGTGGGAGGCGTTTGACGCCGATGAACAGGTTGTCTTGCTGATCGATGAAGTAGATAAGGCGGATATCGAGTTTCCCAATGATCTACTGGTAGAGCTCGACCGCATGGAGTTCTTTGTTTACGAGACGGGTGAAACTATCCGAGCGAAACAACGACCAATTATCATCATCACTTCAAACAATGAAAAAGAACTACCCGATGCTTTTTTACGTCGCTGCTTTTTCCACTTCATTAGTTTTCCCAACCGCGACACCATGCGAGAAATCATCAGCGTGCACTACCCAGTCATTTCTCAGACGCTGGTGGCCGAGGCATTAGAGGCTTTCTTTGACCTGCGCGATATCCCGGGACTCAAGAAGAAGCCTTCTACATCAGAATTAATCGATTGGCTGAAACTACTCATGGCCGATGATATTCCTGACGAAGTTCTAAAAAATCGCGATCAAAGTAAAGCGATCCCTCCGTTGTATGGTGCATTGCTCAAGAATGAGCAAGACGTGCAGTTGCTTGAGCGACTCGCCTTTATGCATCGCCGAGAAACTCGCTGAGGCCGCGCTATGCTGGTCAACTTTTTTATGGGGCTCAAGGAGGGTGGCGTACCAGTCACTCCACGCGAGCTACTCGACCTTCTCGAGGCAATGCAGCGTCATTTCGCTTTTGCCGATATCGATGAGTTTTATTACTTGTCGCGCGCTGTACTGGTTAAGGACGAAAAATATTTCGATCGCTTTGACCGCGCTTTTGGACTGCACTTTCGTGAGTTAGAGGGCCTCGATGATATTATTGAAGCGTTAATTCCAGAGGATTGGTTGCGTTCGGAGTTTATGAAGCAGCTATCCGATGAAGAGAAGGCAAAGATAGAGTCATTGGGTGGTCTAGAAAAGCTCATCGAGGAGTTTAAAAAGCGGCTCGAGGAACAGAAGAAGCGGCACCAAGGCGGTAACAAGTGGATTGGCACGGGTGGTACCTCGCCCTTTGGTCAGGAGGGTTACCATCCTGAAGGTGTCCGTGTCGGCCCCAATGCTAAGAATGGCCGCGCCGTTAAAGTGTGGGATAAGCGCGAGTTCAAAAACCTCGACGATGGTATTGAGCTAGGTACCCGCAACATCAAGGTCGCTATGCGCAGGCTGCGTAAGTTTGCGCGCACTGGTGCTGCTGACGAGCTAGATTTGAATGACACGATTCGTTCAACAGCCCGTAATGCGGGCATGCTCGATATCAAAATGGTGCCCGAGCGACATAACGCAGTAAAAGTGCTGCTGTTTTTAGACGTCGGTGGCTCGATGGATCCTCATGTGAAGGTTTGCGAAGAGTTATTTTCTGCCGCTAAGACTGAATTTAAGCATTTAGAATATTTTTACTTCCATAACTTTCTGTACGAAAGTGTTTGGAAGAACAACATTCGTCGCCATGCTGAACGTACCGCAATGTTCGACTTGCTGCACAAGTACGGCCACGACTACAAGGTTGTTATTGTCGGTGATGCCTCGATGTCACCCTATGAAATTATGCAGCCGGGGGGCTCGGTAGAGCACTGGAATGAAGATTCGGGCGAAGCTTGGTTACGGCGTTTACGTGAGACCTACAATAAATGTATCTGGATTAATCCTGTTCCCGAGGATGAGTGGCAGTACACCCAATCTATCTCAATGACCAACCGGCTGATGGAGGGGAAAATGTACCCGTTGACGCTGAGGGGACTCGAAGATGGCATGGCTTATTTGTCGAAATAATGTACGCATAGCGCCTTGCTTTTAGTTGTTAGTAGCGCCGATCCGAGCCGAGTGTATTGATCCTTATTGACGCTGATCGTTGAGTGCGTCGCTCAAACATAAATTGCAACGTAAAGGAGCAAATCATGCTTAGGCATTCGAAGAAGTTCTTGTCGTTGGCTGTGCTGCCGGCGCTTATCGCTTGTGGCGGCGACCAATCATCCTCTAAGGCTGTTGAAGCGCCTACTGTGGCGACTGAGATGGCAACAGTGAGCGCGGGGCGGGTTGATACACAGCGCATTATAGAGGCCCCTCAGCAGCCTGCGCAGTGGCTGACATACAGCGGTGGCTATGAAGAGCAGCGTCACTCTGCGCTGAAAATGCTAAACCGCGATACGCTCAGCGATCTAGGTGTGGGCTGGACCTACGAAATGCGGAAAACTCGCGGCGTTGAAGCAACCCCTGTGGTGGTGGATGGCGTGATGTATGTCAGCGGGTCGTGGTCAATAGTTTATGCACTTGATGCGGCTACCGGAGACGAGCTTTGGGTCTATGACCCTCAGGTGTCGGGTGAAGATGCGATAAAGGGCTGCTGTGACGTCGTAAACCGAGGCCTTGCGGTCTATGACGGCAAGGTATTTCTGGGTGTCTTTGACGGTCGTCTCGAAGCCCTAGATGCAGCCACGGGTGACTTGTTATGGAGTACCGTCACGGTTGATCAGAGCAAACCCTACACCATTACCGGTGCGCCACGTGCCTTTAAAGGTAAAGTCATTATTGGTAATGGCGGGGCAGAGCTGGGCGTGCGCGGCTATGTTTCAGCTTATGACACGAATACGGGTGAGTTAGTCTGGCGCTTTTACGCGGTACCCAACCCCGAGAAGAAGCCTGACGGTGCAGCATCCGATGCGATTTTTGCTGAGCTGGCGAATGACACATGGGGTGACACGGGCGCTTGGACAACGGATGGTGGTGGCGGTACTGCGTGGGACTCTATGGTCTACGACTCTGTGAATGACCAAGTCATTATTGGCTTTGGTAATGGTTCGCCTTGGAACGACCGTACGCGAGATCCAGACAGTAGTGGTGACAATTTATTTTTGTCATCGATCGTTGCAGTAGATGCAGAGAGTGGCGCTTACCGATGGCATTTTCAAACGACGCCACGGGATAAGTGGGACTACACCGCAACGCAGAGCATTGTACTGGCGGAACTGCCGCTGGGTGCAAATGGCGCAGATCGGCGTGTCGTGATGCAGGCGCCAAAAAACGGTTATTTCTATGTGCTTGACGCGGCAACGGGGGCGTACCTCTCGGGTACAGCCTATGAGCTGCAAACTTGGACGACAGGCCTGACCGAAACTGGGCGGCCTATTGAGGTCCCTGCCGCACGCAATATGGCACCTGGCTTTGTTGCCTTGCCAGGTCCAATGGGTGCGCATAATTGGCATCCGATGGCCTATAGCCCCGAGACACAATTAGCCTACATCCCCACGAATAGGGTGCCGCAGGCACTTGAAGCCATTAATCCAGAGGATCCCCCTAATTCTTATTGGAATCTTGGTTACAGTTATACTGCAGGTGTGCCGCCGGTGTACCCAAAGGGCACCCTTGAGGCAATAGGCAAAGAGATCTCAGGTTCCCTGTTGGCATGGGACCCAGTGCGGGGTAAGCCCGCGTGGGAAGTGCCCCATGCGACAACGGGTAATGGGGGCGTGTTGAGTACCGCTTCGGGGCTGCTGTTCCAAAACACCCTGATGGGTGAGCTAGTTGCCTACGACGCAGCTACGGGCGAGCGGTTATGGTCGCATGCTTTGAATAATCCTACCTCTGCGCCGGTCATGACCTACGAGATCGATGGCGAACAATACCTTGCTACGGCAACTGGGGTGGGTAGTGCTTGGGGTTTAACCTATGGTTTTGCGTGGAGCAAGCAAGTGGCACCGCAGCCGGGTCGGGTTATTACCTTTAAATTAGGTGGCAACGCAAAGCTACCTGCAAGCGTAGCGTCTTCTGTGTTGCGGACCCCCCAAGGCGCGGCGTTCGGTGATGAGGCCGCAGCTTCACTCGGCTTGAAGCGTTTCGCAGAAAATTGTCAGTTCTGTCATGGTGGATTGGCGGTGAGCTCCGGTGTGCTGCCCGATCTGCGCTGGTCAGCTTACGCAGGAAATGAGGCGGCTTGGGATAAAGTGGTGCGCGAGGGCTTGCTGAGCGATCGGGGCATGGTGTCGTTCTCGCAACATTTGTCCAAGCAGGAGACCGACGCCATTCGTGCCTATGTGTTGCAGCAAGCCTGGCTTGCTGTCGCTAATGGCGACGCGCTAGCACCGGGTATTACTGCGGCTGCAGCGCAATGAAATCGGTTGCTGTGCGGTCGCCGCCGCGCTGAGATTATTACTGTAAGGCAGCGGCGTAGCTAATAAGTGACGCTGCCACAGCGACGTTGAGCGATTCAACGCCGCCCGCCATGGGAATACACAGCTTTGCGTTGGCCATTGCCATGACTGGTTTTGACACCCCCTCGGTCTCGCCGCCGAGGACATATATCGTGGCGAATTTAGGCTGATATTCAAATACCGACTGATGCGCGTTGCCGGTGAGAACGGCGATATTGCCCCCGGCATCCCGGCACTGTTGTAAGCCGCTCACCAGCGTGTCGCAAAACAGTAACGGCGCTTGAAAGACCGTGCCCACGCTGGCTTTGATCACCAGCGGTCCCAAGGCAGCCACGCCTTTATGCGGATAGATAACGCCATCGATGCCACCGGCAACCGCTGAGCGGATTATCATGCCGACATTTTGGGGGTTGGTGATACCGTCGAGTGCAAGTATTCGGCAATGTGGGTCAGTTAATTGGGGCAGAATATGGGTAATGGTATTGAAATCTGGGCAGCGTATATCTAATGCAACGCCCTGATCTTGCTTGCCATTTTTGGAGATACGCGCCAGTGATTCGCGACTGTGCTCGCGCAGTCCGCAGCCACGCGCCTCGGCAGTATTGATAATTTGATCGATAATGCCACCGTGTCGATTGGTTTGTGCCATATGTAGTTGGCGACAATCGAGGCCTGGGTCTCGCAATGCCTCCAGCACGGGTTTGCGACCGTAAACTGTCAGCAGTTTGCCGAGTTCTTCAGTGTTGGGCTTGTGCGATGAATTCATTGAGGAACAACCGATAAAGGATAAGCAATGTTACTACTTTATACGACCGCAGGTTGTCACCTATGTGAGCATGCGGAGGAAATTTTATATGCTGAGAAGGTGCCATTTAAACCAGTAGACATAGCGGACGAATTGGCGTTAATAGAACGCTACGGCGTCCGTATTCCGGTTCTGGCTGATAGCGCCGGTAACGAGTTGTCCTGGCCCTTTGACAACAGTGCGGTCACAGCATTCCTAGCACTGAGCTAAATCTTTTTTGCGTGGGTTAAACCCTGACAGCGAGTACGTCACACTCGGCGCTATGAAGCACACCGTCCGCGGTCGAGCCCAGCAGTAATGCGAGCCTGAAGCCTGCATGACTACCAATCACTATTAGGTCTGCAGATAGCGATTTAGCGGTGGCGGGGATCTCTACTTCAGGTCGCCCAATAACCAGATGGCGAGCCGCTTCAGCAATATGGTGATTGCTGCAAAACTTGGTCAACTGTAAGGTGGCTTGTTGGTAGATTTCTTCCTGTATGCTCGAGAAGTCCATTGGGATGTCACCCCCGTAGGTGATACTTAAGGGCTCTACGGCGTGCATAATATGCAACTCTGCATTATGGCTGCGCGCAAGTTCGGCGCCTTTACCGATAACGGATGCCGATGTTTCTCCGAGATCCAAAGCGACTAAAACACGTTTATATGGCATTACTCTTTCCTCGACGGTATTTTTCTTCTAGCTTAGTCCCCTCGGTATCGTTAGACCAGCAACTCTTTTCTTGGAGCATTTTTGATTTATTTTATTATTTTACTCTGTGTTGGCATGGTCGTCGGGCCATTGTTAGCAGCGCTGCCATCACCGCGACAGCGCGCCATTGCCGCGCTGCGAGATATTGCTGGCGCCGCTGGAGTCCGCATTAGCTTTAGGCAGTCGCCCAATATTCCGCCGCGCATGCGTAGACTCACCGATTTGAATTTGGTCTGCTACAGTGTTGTGGTCGCCTCAAAAGTGGGTCGTTTATTGAAGCCGAGTTTGTTTGTGCGCAGTGCTGGCGGCTGGGAGAGTCGCGATCACGATACGGCTGTGCCCGAGTTGCTGATAAATTTGCCAGCAGATGCGGAAATTGTGGCTATTAGCTCGGACGATATTTCGGTCTATTGGGATGAGCAAGGTGATGTTAATTTAGTGGTGTCTGTATTGAAATCCTTGCATCCAGACCCCGAACTGCGTTAGAGCTAATAAGAGATTTATAGGAACTTTTCTTGACCGACTCGGCAAGCCAACCTATAACTGCCGATCTTTCGGGTGGGAACTGCAAGTATCCGGCCCTCAAATTACCGCTGTTGACTGTGTTGCTCTGAGTAGGCGCACTATTAAGCAGCAAAATAGGAGTTGTTGAATCAGCTATGGGTAAATCACTGGTTATCGTCGAGTCGCCTGCAAAGGCAAAGACGATTAATAAATATCTAGGCCCCGACTTTATTGTGAAATCGAGTGTTGGACATATACGCGATTTGCCAACTTCGGGTAGCAGTCCGGCATCAGATCCCAAGGAGCGTGCGGCGCAGGCAGCAATCACCCGAAAAATGGCGCCATTGGAAAAAGCGGCATACCAGACGCGCAAGAAACGCGATCAATTGGTTCGACGCATGGGGGTGGATCCTGACCGGGACTGGAGCGCGCGCTACGAGATACTGCCGGGGAAAGAAAAAGTCGTTAACGAGCTACGCAAGCTTGCTAAGAATGCTGACGCCATCTATCTGGCGACCGACTTGGATCGCGAGGGCGAGGCAATTGCCTGGCACTTGCGCGAGGCTATAGGCGGTGATGAGGACCGCTATCAAAGAGTGGTATTCAACGAAATTACGAAAAAGGCAATCCAGGCAGCTTTTGAGCGACCTACCTTACTCGATACGAACCGTGTTAATGCCCAGCAGGCACGTCGTTTTCTTGATCGAGTGGTTGGTTTTGAAGTGTCGCCCATATTGTGGTCTAAAGTTGCACGGGGTCTGTCTGCTGGTCGTGTGCAGTCGGTAGCCGTGCGCTTGATCGTCGAGCGTGAACGAGAGATACGCGCATTTATTCCCGAAGAGTATTGGGAGGTCCACGCCTCACTAATACCTGAGTCAACACCTGAGTCGACCGCTAAGCCTATTTTGTTTGAGGTCAAACGCAGAGATGGCATTAAATTTGAACCTAAGACTGAAGCCGAAGCGCTGGCGGCGGTGGGGTCGCTTAATCCGGCTGAATTTGCAGTCAGCGACTTAGAGGCGCGCAAAACCAGCTCTAAACCAAGCGCCCCGTTTATTACCTCGACGCTACAGCAAGCCGCAAGTACGCGTTTAGGCTTTGGGGTAAAGAAAACCATGATCATGGCGCAGCGTTTGTATGAGGCGGGCTACATCACCTATATGCGAACCGACTCGACTAACTTGAGTAACGACGCGGTAGCCGCATGTCGCGATTATATTACACAGAATTTCTCTGCAGCCTATTTACCCGAGACGCCAATTCGCTACTCATCGAAAGATGGTGCACAAGAGGCGCACGAGGCGATTAGACCCTCGGATGTTAATGTTCTTCAGGGGCAGCTGGCCAACATGGAACGTGATGCCGAGCGCCTCTATGAATTGATTTGGCGTCAGTTCGTGGCCTGCCAGATGCCACCAGCGCGCTATTTATCGACCACCGTCACAGTTGCTGCTGCAAATTACGAAATGACGGCGCGAGGCCGAATCGTCGAGTTTGATGGCTACACACGCGTCCAAACGCCAGCGGTTCGTAAAGGTGAAGATGATGTACTGCCGCCTATGTCGGTGGGGGATCACTTGGCATTGGACAAAGTAGACCCCAAACAACATTTTACCAAGCCCGCCGCGCGTTATGGTGAAGCGAGTCTTGTGAAAGAGCTAGAAAAACGTGGGATCGGTCGCCCATCCACTTACGCTGCTATTATTTCGACGATTCAAGAGCGGGGCTATGTCCGACTCGAAAATCGACGGCTTTATGCTGAAAAAATGGGTGACATCGTTACCCAGCGTTTGCAAAGTGCCTTTAGTGAACTCCTGGATTATGGTTTCACCGCGGATATGGAACAACATCTTGATCAGGTGGCTGCGGGTGATTTGAGTTGGAAAGAGTTACTCAACGATTTTTACGGTGATTTCCGTAAAAAGCTGCAGAATGCTGAGCTGCCTGAGCCTGATGGTATGCAGGCTAATGCGCCGACCCAGACAGGTATCGCTTGTGTGAAATGCGATCGACCCATGCAGATTCGTACCGCAAGTACTGGCGTATTCTTAGGGTGTTCTGGTTACAGTTTGCCGCCAAAGGAACGCTGTAAGCAGACGGTTAACCTAGTCCCTGGCGATGAGGTGGTAAGTGCTGATGCAGATGATGAGGCTGAATCTCGATTGCTACTCAGTAAGCATCGCTGCAAGCTGTGTAACACCGCGATGGACAGCTACCTCATAGACGAAGCCCACAAATTGCACGTCTGTGGTAACAACCCTGACTGTGGTGGCTACGAAGTTGAAGAGGGTCGATATAAGATCAAAGGCTACGATGGGCCTTTGCTTGAGTGCGATAAATGTAACGCTCAAATGCAGCTTAAAACCGGTCGTTTCGGAAAGTATTTTGGCTGTACCAATGAGGTCTGTAAAAATACCCGCAAGTTGCTGCGCAGCGGTGAGGCGGCGCCACCAAAGATGGACCCAGTACAGATGCCAGAGATTGCCTGCGTCAAGGTAGAAGATCACTACGTGCTTCGAGACGGAGCTGCAGGTCTATTTTTGGCAGCTAGTCAGTTCCCAAAGAATCGCGAGACACGCCCCCCTTTCGTCGATGAGGTTTTGCCGCATCGCGATGAAATTGATCCGAAATATACGTTTTTGTTTTCTGCGCCTACGGTTGACGATGCAGGAAATCGTACCCAGATTCGCTTTAGTCGTAAGACTAAAGAGCAATATGTGATGACAGAAGTAGACAGTAAGCCAACGGGGTGGAAAGCATTTTGGACGGGTAACCACTGGGATGCGGCGGGTTCCGGCGCGCCGGTGCGAGTCAAAAAGGCGCCCGCAAAAAAGAAAGCTGCAGCGAAAAAGAAAGTCGCAGCAAAGAAGAAAGCGCCGACAAAGAAGCCAGTAGCTTAATGGCAGATAAATTCGGTGAGTAAAGCGCGAGGTCTGGCCAATCACTCGCTGTATATGGCCAGATTGGTATTGTCTGCCTGGACTGTTACCCATGCTAAATCGGTGGCGCCGGCGAACGCTTTAGATGCCGCCTTTGCGCCTGCTGTGAGATTACACTTACTAGATGCTTATGGCTGGTTTTTACTGGCTACGCTGCGGGCTACGCAGTTGCCCGCTAGACCGCCTCATTGTGTCGCCGAGCTGGCGCCCCAGCCGCCTGGTATTGCACGGCCTGCGGAGGTCGGCGAATGTCAGCATCTTGAGCAAGAGGGGTGGTTGGCGCACTTACAAGCACCGCTACCGTTGGGTTTAGCCAAGCGCATTTCGGGCATGAGCCTGGCGGTTGAGAGCGGTTACCCAGATGTTGGGATGTATCAGCAGTGTGCCGATCGGTTTGAAGTACTCTTCGCACGGATGAGTGATGCGATCGATGAATACTAAATTGTTGTCGACTGTGTGGCATGGCTGAAAAAGGCCTGTTAAAGTATTACCACACCCATTAATTACGAGGTATCTAAGTGCCTACTTCTTTGTTGGAAATTGTCGACCTGGGTGACGGGGAAATCGTTTTACAGCGCGCTGAGGAAGATAGCGAGCCGTTAGTGACGATTAATTTTTCTGAAGAAACGAGCGCCTACTTAATGGAAGGTGGCCTCGAGGTCGCAAAAGCGATGATTCAAGCGGGTCTTCAGACCGCCGCTCGGCTGTCAGAACGTTCGACTAGCGAAAATGAATCGGGCGAGGCAGTTACGCCGAGAGTTGTTCATTAAAGCTCGGTAGCGTCTTTTCCGGCCATCTATGGTTATGTTATTTAAAATAGCTTGATGGGCCATGCGTTTCGTCAGCGGTTTTTATAGCAACAACGATGTCAATAGCGCCGCTTCAGCGGCGTAGTATTCCAACACTAATTCCCTCAATGGCAAATGACTGGCTGCGCAGGTCTACAACTATGGGGCTATATTGGGGGTTTTCAGCAATCAGCTCGATCCGATCCGGTGCTGGGCGACGCAAACGCTTAACTGTGACCTCGTCGTCGATGCGCGCCACCACAATTTGGTTCTCTTGCGCCACGGGCGTGCTGTGCACCGCGAGCAGATCGCCATCGAGAATACCTATATCGATCATGCTATCGCCGGTGACCTCTAAAAAGTAATCGGCGGCGGGTGCAAAGAAATTACCCGGTAGATCGCAATAATCAGAAATGTGTTCTTGCGCAAGCACCGGCTCCCCGGCCGCGACGCGTCCGACGATGGGAATACCGCGCTGTTCCACTAGTCGGATACCACGGGAGGTGCCGGCGGTCATTTCAATGGCACCCTTACGCGCCAGCGCTTTTAAATGCTCCTCTGCCGCATTGGCAGATTTGAAGCCCAGTTCTTTTGCGATATCTGCCCGGGTTGGCGGGAAGCCAGTTTGATCGATATGCTGGCGAATGATATTGAGTACTTGCTGCTGTCTAGCCGTCAGTTTAATCATAAAAAGCTCCGCTCACCTCGCCGGTGATATCTGTCTATTTATACAGGCTGTTATTATATACAGCGCGGTTGGGCCTGACCAGTACTTTAAGCTAAGATATCGCGCTCCTAATATCGATGTAGAAATTCTATGGAATTGCTAATTACTTACCTCACGCCGATAGCCATCACGCTGAATGTACCTGTTGCCACATTGCAGGTGGTCATGCTTTTATTATTGGGCTTAGCGGGTCATTTTTTTATGCGCTGGGCTATTCGACGGCTGACGGCGCTTTCAGACCTCTCTTTGACCAAGTGGGACGACGTCGTCGTCTACGCATTGTCACCGCCAGCAGAGTGGGTCATGTGGATCGTGTTGGTCTATTTGTCGCTCGGTGCCTTCGACCTTTTTGATGCACTACGCACGCATATCTTGACGGTCGCCGGTACGGGGCTCATGTTGCTGGCGGGCTGGTTTTGTCATCGGCTTTTGGGCGGCATTGAGGTTGAGCTCTTGGCAACCCATCGAGGCGCTCGCGATTCTGATCAACGTGCGACAATTTCTGCGTCTACACGCCTAGCTCGCATTGTGGTTTGGGTCATAGTCGCGCTGACCATCATGCAGTCATACGGTGTTTCTATTTCTGGATTACTCGCCTTTGGTGGCATCGGCGGTATCGCAGTGGGTTTTGCTGCTAAAGATTTGCTAGCTAATTTTTTAGGTGGCCTCAGTATTTTTCTCGATCGGCCGTTTGCAGTGGGCGACTGGATAAGGTCACCTGATCGGGAGATCGAAGGTACTGTTGAGAATATCGGCTGGAGGATGACGCTGATTCGGACGTTTGATCAGCGGCCACTTTATGTTCCCAATGCGGTATTTGCCAATGTCTCGGTTGAAAATCCTTCGCGGATGCGCAATCGACGAATCTATGAAACCTTGGGCGTCCGCTACGCAGATGCTCATAAAATGGGCGTCATTGTTGCCGATGTAAAAGCAATGCTGCAAAACCATGCTGATATCGATCTTGAGCGAACGTTGATCGTGAATTTTGTGAGCTGTGGCGCATCTTCCTTGGACTTTTTTATCTATACCTTTACCAAAACCACTAACTGGGTGGAGTACCACGAGATTAAACAGGACGTATTGCTGAAAATCTTAGATATTATTGAACGACAGGATGCCGAAGTCGCTTTTCCAACCCGTACGTTACATCTAGACCCGATGGCGGATCTGCCTGAGCCTGCCGGTTTAGGTGCGCAGACATAAATAGGTTATCAGCAATAGGCGAAATGATTAGTTCAACTGCGCTTTAGGCAAAGGCGGTTAGTAAATTGGTGCATTACCCGGCGGTAGCTGTGCGACGGGCGGATCGACGGGTGTATTCTCTGCAGCTTCTGCAGCTTCTGCAGCTTCAATGGCTGCATCTACCTGCCGTAATGCAGCGGCAAGCGCCGCTGCCTCTGCCTCGGCGATACCCAACGCATAAACTTCACGCCAAGTGAGCTCCCGGTAGGTGGCTAATACTTTGATCACTGGATGATCGAAGTAGCGCACAGTGTTTTCATCGACAGTCCGGGTATCGGCAATTTGGATCAGATGTCGCCAGTGCCAAGCCGCAGGCTCCGTGGTTGCTACAAGCACAGGCTCGATGTCTTCCGGGTTTTCTTCCGCGGCACGCAAGCCGGTAAAGGGATTAATAAAGCGGATACTTTCGGTTTCTTGCGATTCTTGTGCTCGCTGTACTTGATCCAATAAGGGGGAGTCGGGCACGCCTGTATTTTTTGAGCCAGTCACTGGTGATGTTGAGTCGATCATTAAGCTGCCGTCTAAATCTGATGCTGTCGCAATAACGGTGATCTGTTTTGATGATCGCGGTGGCGGCGCAATGACGAAGCCTTCTGGTAGATAGGTTGCCGCAGTATTGAGCCAGAAGTTAATACCCAAACGTACCTCGCTGCCCCGTCTTAGCTCAATGAATCCCTGCAGTTCAGGCCACATAAGATCATCGCCAGAGTAGTCAAATAATATGGGTAGGTTGCTAGCCCCTGGTGGTTGCAGCCACGCCTGTGTAGCCTGCAACTGATCGTCGGTGCTGATAGCCAGCGCTGCAAGCCCATCGGCTAACAGCGTCACGGGGCGCAAGCGGAATGCCTCGGGTAAGGGTGGCGGCGCCACCGGTGGCGATATGACCTCCCCGGTCTGTCTTGTCAGCTCGCCAGTATTGGCATTATTTTCAATCGGTGCAGACAGCGTTTCGAAATCGTCGAGCCAAATGGCACCCGCGCGGGTCTCGATTTCTGGCGCATCAACCAACTCAAGTGGTATGGCGAACGGACGAGTATTGGCGATGTCATCAGTGCTATCGGCCTTTTCAATATTTGTTAATTCCGGCTCGACGGAGCTGGTATCGACATCGCTGTTGTTGACTAGGCCGTCATCGGGTAGCTGGCCCTCAGGTCGCGTTAAACCAGACGCGGGCATTTCACTGAGGACTAAAGGAATAGGCAGCAAGACAGTGACTGCGCCTTCTTCGCTCTGGGCTATAGCGGCATTGGGGTATTGCTCGGCTATTTTGCTTAGCAGCGATGGATCTTTGAGCCAGCGTCCACTGCTGGGATAGCGCGGCTCTGGAAATAGCGGCCATTGTTCACCTGCCAATGTGGCGTCGTTGGTGTCAGTTAACACAGCGACTTCAATTTGCAGCCATCCTGAAAGGCTGTCAGGCTCGGGTAGTGGAACCGCAGTCGTGGAAGTTATCTGCTCGTTTTCAGGTGTCAGGATGGGCATCGTGCTGGGCAGTGATTGGGCTATTGTTGATGCTGTTTGGGACATCAACAGAGCCGCTATTGCGAGCGATGGTGTGGTGAATGCACCACGCTTAACAGCATGCTTTTTCTGCTGAAAAACAGTTGCGTTGGTTAGCGATATCACGCTGCCTTACCCCCTTTGGCTTCTCGCTCGAAGCGCGTCAGAAGTTGATCAATAAATACTTTGCGCGCATCAAGTTCGGGCAAGTCCTGCTTGAAGCGCAGTTTATTAGCACCCGCTAAAGTATAACCCTTTGGGTCTGATTGAATTAGTTTTACTAAACTCATCGGTTGTACTCGAGTCGCATCAGTAAATCCGATACTACCACCGTTGGGTGTTACTTCGATTTCATTGATGCCCAGCGCTTTGGCGCGAATCCGAACCGAGGCTTGCGCGAAAAGATTTTTAATTGGGTCAATCAGTAATCCGAACCGATCAATCATTTCAACCTGTATTTCACGCAGCGCATCATCACTACGTGCTGCGGCAATGCGTTTATAGAGAATCAGGCGAGTGGTGATGTCTGGTAAATAGCTCTCGGGGATTAGCGCAGGGACATGCAGTTTGACTTCGGTGCCTTTATCTAGCGGCGCATCGATATCCGGTATCTCACCTCGTCGCAATGCCGCGACAGCATTGTGTAACATTTCCAGGTAAAGCGAGAAGCCGACGTTATGGATTTGTCCTGACTGCTCATCGCCTAACAATTCACCTGCCCCTCGTATTTCTAAATCGTGGCTGGCGAGCATATAGCCAGAGCCCAATTCTCCCGCCGCCTCAATCGCCTCGAGTCGCTTCTCTGCATCTCTTGTTAGGTTTGAGCGCGGCGGTATTAACAAGTAGGCATAAGCTTGATGGTGTGATCGACCGACGCGACCACGCAGCTGGTGCAGTTGCGCGAGGCCAAATTTGTCGGCGCGGTCAATAATAATGGTATTGGCATTTGGGATATCGATGCCCGTTTCAATAATTGTCGAACATACTAAGATGTGATGATGTTGGTGATAAAATTTCGACATAATGCGTTCAAGTTCGGTTTCCCGCATTTGTCCATGAGCCACACCAATGGAGAGTCCAGGTAGTAGCTCGCGCAATTTGCGCGCGGTTTCCTGAATGGTTTTGACTTCGTTGTGTAGGTAATATACTTGTCCGCCGCGCAGCGTTTCTCTGAGCACAGCCTCTTTGACAAGCGCGACCGTATGTTCACGAACAAACGTTTTTATGGACAGCCGCTTAGCGGGTGGCGTCGCAATAATCGATAAGTCACGCAGACCGCCCAAGGCCATGTTTAGCGTGCGTGGTATCGGTGTCGCTGTCATGGTGAGAATATCGACCTCGGTGCGCAGTGCCTTGATGACTTCTTTTTGTTTTACACCAAAGCGATGCTCTTCATCGATCACTAGCAGTCCAAGATCATCAAACTTGAAATCGTTTTGTAGCAATTTGTGAGTGCCGATAAGAATATCGACTTTACCTGAGGCAACTCGCTGGCTAACTTCGGCGATATCTTTGTTTGTTTTAAAGCGTGATACGACCTCGACGGTAACTGGCCATCCAGCAAAGCGGTCTCGAAAACTGTTGTAGTGCTGCTGCGCGAGCAAAGTAGTAGGGACTAAAATGGCCACTTGTTTCTTGTTTTGGGCGGCAATAAATGCGGCGCGCATTGCCACCTCCGTCTTGCCAAAACCAACATCGCCGCAGACTAGTCGATCCATGACGCCTGGCGCACACATATCGTTGCGCACAGCTTCAATAGCGGCGGCTTGATCAGGCGTCTCTTCAAAAGGGAAACCCTCGCAAAATCTCGCCCAGGCTTCGGCATCAAACTGGTGCTCAAAGCCTCGCCTAGCTTCACGACGGGCATAAATTTCGAGTAGCTGCGCGGCGACATCCGATGCCCGCTCGCTCGCTTTACGGCGCGCTTTTTCCCAGGTCTCAGCGCCGAGTCGATGCAGCGGCGCTGTGTCGGGATCGCTGCCTGCATAACGACTGATCAGGTGTAGAGACCCGACCGGAACATAAAGTTTAGCGTTGGTGGCATATTCCAGCAGCAGAAATTCGGCATCATCGCCATCTATCTGCAGAATTTGTAAGCCCATATAGCGACCGACGCCATGCTCTAGATGAACCACTGGGACGCCTAGGCGCAATTCAGTGAGGTCGCGTATGACCGCTTGGGTGTCGGTTTCGTCGGTTGTTTTTCGCCGCCGACGCTGCGCAACCCGTTGACCAAAGAGTTGGCTCTCAACAATAAGTGTGGGTGCGCCGGGGCCCTGATAAACACCGCGATCGACCGGTGCTACAGTAATGCCGAGGGCAACATCAAATTCCAGAAACTCCGGCCATTGCGTCACAGACTCGGGCTGCAAGCCCTGCTTGGCAAGACTTTCTAGTAGTACTTCACGCCGACCGGCACTCTCCGCGCAAATCAGTACGGGTCCGTTGTGGGTTGTGATGAATTCTCGGAGACGTTCTATCGCCGTGGGTCCAATGCTCTCGCTGATAAACTCTGGTGGTGGCTGGAGCGTGGTCGTCGCATGGGTAGGCGAGTCGGCATTGCCGCGTAATTCAAGTACGGCGCGTTTACCTAGATCCGCGTAGAGTTCCTCCACGGGGACGAAACCTCGAGCGGGTGGTAATAATGGCCGTCGAGGATCAATACCATATTCTTCATAACGCGTGTTGATATCCTGCCAGAATTTCTGGGCAGCGCCATAGAGATCGCCCACCGTGATAATGGCTGCATTTTCCGGGAAATAGTCAAATACCTTGCCGCATTCATCGAAAAATAACGGCAAGTAATATTCCGCTCCCCCTGGAACGCGGCCATTGCTGATTGCTGTAAAGGCGGGACAGTTATCGGCATCGCCGTCAAAACTCTTGTACCAGTTTAGTTGAAAGCGACGAATTGCGCTGTCGGTTAACGGGAATTCACGCGCGGGTAGTAATCGAATTGCATCGACTTTATCTACGGTTCGCTGGGTTTCTGGGTCAAAGGTTCGCAGGCTTTCCACTTCTGCATCGAACAAGTCAATCCGATAGGGCAATTTGCTGCCCATAGGGAAAATATCAAGCAGTGAGCCACGAATTGCATATTCACCATGCTCATAGACAGTATCCACCGAGTGATACCCATTGAGGGTTAGATTACGGACGAAGCTAGCAGTATCTAACGCTTGTCCCGTCTCGAGTATTAGACTATTACCTGCGACATAGTGCGTGGGTGGCGTGCGATGCATGAGGGTCGTGATGGGTACAATGAGAATGCCGTCAGACATTTTCGGCAGATGGTAAAAAGCATGGAGTCGCTCTGAAACAATGTCCTGGTGAGGTGAAAAATTGTCGTATGGCAAGGTCTCCCAGTCGGGTAACGACAGTATTTCAATGGATTTATCAATAAATACTGAGAGTTCTCGCTCTAGTGTCAAAGCTGTGGAAGTATTGGGGGTGATAACCACGAGAGGTCGATCACCGCGACTTAATTCGGCGACACACCAGGTCTCACCTGCGCCGTAGAAAGGTCCGATAGCTGAACGTGTACCAGCTTTCTCGGGCCAGGGCAGGGTATTGATCAGTTCTTTAAACATGGATGTCTCGACGTCAGTTGACGGGTGATTTTAGGCGGCATTGGCAATCGGCTCCAGCACCAATGACAGTTGCTTCTAGGGTGGTCCACGAAGGATAATACGTTGACGCGTATCCACACTCATCCAATTACGACAATTAATTCATAAGCGCGACACTTCATCGACAAGAAAGGAGCATTGATGTGACTGAGCAACGCCGACGAGAACGCCCCGCAGATTACTTTGCCGACTGGAAGCAGCGTGAGGCTTTAGCTGAGTCTATGATCCCCGCTGTGGGCACCTTAGCGCGCGAGCGCAATGTGAAATGCTATATCTATGGTCGTTCACTGGTGAATCAATCGGTGTTAGACATCATGAAAAGCCATCGTAACGTGCGACAAATGGAGCACAACGAATTATCTGAGTTCGAAACGACGCCAGTAATTAATAAGATGCGCCAGATGGACTTGGGTCCGGCCCACATTGATATAGGCCGGTTAGCGGTTGAGTATTTTGACCGTGGTAAAGGCGAGGGATTATCTGTTGACGAATACGTCGAAAGACAGCTCAGTAGCCTGCTTAGCAACGTGGCGACTAAGGCTAACGAGCCGGTTGATGTTGTTCTGTACGGTTTCGGTCGGATTGGCCGACTCATGGCACGGATCCTAATTGGTAAGACAGATGGCGGCGAAAGCCTGCGGTTGCGCGCCATCGTTGTGCGTCAAGGCGGTGCGCCCAATGACCTCGTTAAACGCGCAAGCCTGTTGCGCAGAGACTCGGTACACGGTGCTTTTCAGGGCACCATTCGGGTCGACGAAGAGCGCCAGTCCTTCGTGGCCAATGGCAATGAAGTCCGCGTTATTTATGCCAATGCTCCCGAGGATATTGACTACACGGCGTACGGGATTAATAACGCGATTGTGATCGACAATACTGGCGTTTGGCGTGATCGAGAAGGTTTGTCACGTCATCTGCAGGCCAAGGGTGTCAATAAAGTGGTTTTGACTGCGCCCGGTAAAGGGGATTTGAAAAATGTGGTTGCCGGCATCAACAATGATGTCATTGATCCAGAGGACAAGATTATTTCCGCGGCTTCCTGCACGACCAATGCAATTGCCCCGCCATTAAAAGCGCTGGATGATGAATACGGTATCGTCAGTGGGCACGTCGAAAGCGTGCATGCTTATACTAATGACCAGAATTTGATCGACAATTATCACAAAGCAGAGCGACGTGGTCGCAGCGCTGCACTAAATATGGTGATCACAGAGACGGGCGCCGCGAGCGCGGTGACTAAAGTGCTGCCTCAGTTTGAAGGAAAATTGACCGGTAATGCGATTAGGGTACCCACACCCAATGTTTCTATGGCTATCCTGAACCTGACGCTGGGTCGCGAGACCAGCCGTGAGGAACTCAATGAATTTATGCGTGAAACCGCCTTGCATTCGAGCATGCGCAAGCAAATTGATTACTCGTCATCCCCTGAAGTAGTGTCCAGCGATTTTGTGGGCTCACGCACGGCCTGTGTGTTCGATGCCAAGGCGACAATCGTCAATGGTAAGCAGGCAGTGGTCTATCTTTGGTACGATAATGAATATGGTTATTCTTGTCAGGTATATCGTATTCTTGAACAAATGGCCGGAATTAAATATCCCACCTACCCCAGAGACCTTGCTGGCCCACTTTGATACGTTTTTTACGCGGATTTGTGGCCAGCGACGTTTCGGTTCGTTACAATCCGCGCCGACGGTGGTGGGCTTAAAAAGCTAACCACAGCGTCGCCTTTGTCGTAGTCAGGTTAAGGCAGTGGAATCACCAGTCAGTGAAGATAGCGCCAGCGGTGTACTTCCCTTCTGCCATCTCATACAAGTTGTGCCATTGATAAGCTATCAGGCAGCCTGAGCAAGCGAGTGTTTAGCGGTAAGTTTTACCTCTGGAGTTACGGATTAACACATGATTAAAATTCGGCGCGGTATGGATATTCCTCTGGCGGGCACCCCCGTTCAATCGGTTGACGAGACAGCAGTAGCGCGCACTGTTGCACTTGTGGGGCCTGATTACATCGGCATGAAACCGACGATGGAAGTAGCAGTTGGGGACTTGGTGAAGCGAGGCCAGCTACTGTTCACTGACAAGAAAACTGAAGGTGTAAAATATACCGCGCCGGCGGGTGGCACAGTCGTTGCCATTAACCGCGGGGCGCGTCGCGTGTTTCAGTCTTTAGTCATTGAAATTGACGGTGATGAATCCGAGACATTTGCTGCTTACTCAGAGGCCGATGCGCGAACTCTCGATGCGGCGACTATTCGCCGGCAATTAGTTGACAGCGGTCAGTGGACGGCATTGCGTGCGCGGCCCTACAGTAAAGTTGCGAATCCGCTAAGCCAGCCGGCGGGTCTATTTATTACCGCAATTGATACACAGCCTTTAGCTGCGGACCCGGCTCCGATTATTGCTGAACAGCACGAAGCGTTTATGTTGGGGCAGGATTTACTGGCCGCCATGGCGGATTGCCCTGTCTATTTGTGCACCGCGCCAGATACAACAATTCCTAAGGGCACCCATTCCAGCATCCAACATGAAACCTTTGCGGGCCCGCATCCGGCAGGCCTAGTAGGCACACATATACACTTCTTAATGGGTGCATCGACTTCGCGTATTGCTTGGTACGTCGGCTATCAAGATGTCATTGCGATTGGCCGTCTGTTTCTAGATGGAGCGCTTTATACGCGTCGTGTCATCGCTTTGGCAGGCCCCCAAGTTGAGACGCCGCGTCTTATCGGAACGCGTGTGGGCGCTGATCTGCAGGCGTTAACTGCGGGTGAGCTGCAGCCCGGTGAGAGTCGTGTTGTGTCTGGGTCAGTGTTAGGTGGTCGAACCGTTAATTCCGATATCGCATACCTAGGTCGTTACCATAATAGTGTGTCGGTATTATCTGAGGGCCGTGATCGGGAGTTTATGGGTTGGTTGTCACCCGGCGCGAAAAAACACTCTGTATTGGGTATTTATTTGAGCAACTGGTTTGGTTTGAAACCGCTGGCCATGACGACTAATACCAATGGCAGCGAGCGCGCGATGGTGCCAGTCGGCGCCTACGAGCGAATCATGCCGTTAGATGTTCTACCCACGCAGTTGCTGCGCGCGCTGCTGGTTGGCGACACGGAAACAGCGAAGGCGCTGGGCTGTATGGAGCTTGACGAAGAAGATCTTGCTTTGTGCACCTATGTTTGCCCCGGTAAATATGAATATGGTCCGGTGTTACGCGACAATTTAACGCGCATTGAAAAGGAAGGTTAAGTCATGGGGTTGCGTAGTACGCTTGATAAGCTTGAGCCGAATTTTACACCCGGCGGTAAATACGAGAAGTGGTACGCCTTGTTTGAGGCAGTAGATACCATTTTTTATTCCCCCTCACACATCACTCGCAGCACTGCCCATGTGCGTGATGGTGTTGATTTAAAACGCATTATGATTACCGTTTGGTTCGCCACATTCCCGGCGATGTTCTACGGTATGTACAACTTAGGTTTTCAAGCCAATGACGTGATGGCGGCGAGCGGTGCTGAACTAACGGGCTGGCGCGGATCTATTATGGCTGCAGCTGGCGGTTATAACCCCGCCAGTGTTTGGGATTGTTTCCTCTTTGGCGCGCTGCACTTCTTGCCGTTATATGCGGTCACTTTTTTAGTGGGTGGCTTTTGGGAAGTGCTGTTCGCTATCAAGCGTGGTCATGAAGTTAATGAAGGCTTCTTTGTCACGTCGATTCTGTTTGCGCTAACACTGCCGCCAGATTTGCCACTGTGGCAGGCTGCGCTTGGCATCAGCTTTGGTGTTGTTATTGGCAAAGAGGTATTTGGGGGGACAGGGAAAAACTTCCTAAATCCCGCATTGACCGGTCGTGCTTTTCTTTATTTCGCGTACCCAGCGCAATTGTCTGGAGACGCGATCTGGACGGCAGTTGACGGTTACAGTGGCGCGACGCCTCTTGGGGTTGTCGCATCGGAAGGCATGGCGGGTCTGACCAACGCTTACACCTGGATGGATGCATTTATTGGCAGTATTCCCGGGTCGATCGGCGAGACTTCAACCCTTGCGATCATGATTGGCGGTGCCATGCTACTCGTGACGGGCATTGCCTCTTGGCGTGTCGTGGCGGGGTGTTTCTTGGGCATGTTCCTGTTCTCTACCCTGCTGAATGTGATTGGCTCGGACACAAATCCAGCTTTTGCGATGCCGTGGTATTGGCATATGGTGGTTGGTAGCTTTGCTTTTGGTGCATTCTTTATGGCCACGGACCCTGTGTCGGCGGCAATGACACATCGCGGCCGATGGGCTTACGGCATTTTGATCGGCGTGATGTGTGTTTTGATTCGTGTCATCAATCCGGCGTTCCCTGAAGGCATGATGTTGGCGATTTTGTTTGGTAATTTGTTTGCGCCTTTGTTCGACCACTTCGTCGTACAGGCCAACATTAAAAGGAGACTTGCCCGTGTCCGGTAATAAAGACAGTTTGGGGCGAGTGCTAGGTGTTGCGCTCGCACTATGTGTGGTGTGTTCTGTCATTGTTTCTACAGCAGCGGTGGTGTTAAAACCTCAGCAAGAAGCGAATAAAACCCGCGACTTGAAACGCAATATATTGATGGCCGCCGGTTTATTCGATGCATCTCAAACAGTCGAAGCGCAGTTCGAGATGGTCACTACACGCGTGATTGACCTCAACAGTGGCGAGTATCGTGATGACGTCGATCCGATGTCTTATGATCAACGTGCGGCGGCTAAAAATGCGTCGATGTCGACAAAGCTCTCGGGTAAACAAGACCTCGCCAAAATTCAACGGCGCGAAAACCTGTCACTCGTTTACTTGGTCAACAATACCAGTGGTGAACTCGATAAAGTGATCCTGCCGATTCGTGGTTATGGCTTGTGGTCTACGCTGTATGGGTTCGTTGCATTAGACTCAGATGCCAATACCATCGCCGGTCTGGGTTTCTACGAGCACGGCGAGACACCCGGGCTGGGTGGTGAAATTGATAATCCTCGTTGGAAGGCTATCTGGAAGGGGAAAAAGACCTATCGTGACGGCGCTGTGGCGATTTCAGTCGTTAAGGGCGCGGTTAATGCTGACGCAGCTGCGGCGGATTGGCAGGTTGACGGCTTGTCAGGGGCGACCCTAACGAGTCGTGGGGTTAATAATCTGGTGCAGTACTGGTTGGGCGTCGATGGTTTCGAGCCTTATCTGGATAACCTCAGGAAAGGAGACGCGTGATGGATATTAAAGACACATTACTTCGCCCGGTTTTTAAAGATAATCCTATTACGTTGCAAATTTTAGGCGTTTGTTCGGCGTTGGCGGTGACTTCTTCGCTTAAAGTCACGCTGGTGATGGCCATTGCTCTGACACTGGTAACGGCGTTTTCGAGTTTCTTTATCTCGAGTATTCGACATTATATTCCATCGAGTATTCGCATCATTGTGCAGATGACAATCATCGCATCGCTGGTCATTGTGGTCGACCAGATCCTGAAAGCCGTAGCGTACGATATCTCCAAGCAGCTCTCAGTTTTCGTCGGATTGATTATTACCAACTGCATTGTGATGGGTCGCGCCGAAGCCTATGCGATGAAAAACCCACCGATACCTAGCTTCTTAGACGGCATAGGCAACGGCTTAGGCTATTCTTTTGTATTGATAGTCATCGCTGTCATTCGGGAACTATTTGGCTCGGGTACATTGCTGGGTATCGAGATTCTGCCGCTGGTGACCGAAGGCGGCTGGTATACGCCTAACGGCCTATTGTTGCTGCCTCCAAGTGCCTTTTTCTTGATTGGCGGTTTGATCTGGGCCATGCGCGCGTGGCAAAAAGATCAGGTGGAGGTACCCGAGTTTCGCATCGCTAAGCACGTGGCTGCGGAGGAGAACGCCTGATGGAACATTATTTGAGTTTGTTTGTACGCGCCGTATTTATCGAGAACATGGCCCTTTCGTTCTTTTTAGGTATGTGTACATTTCTGGCGGTTTCTAAAAAGATCTCCGCTGCAATCGGCCTAGGCATTGCTGTTATCGTCGTGCTGACGGTCACGGTACCGGTTAACAATCTGATTTATCAGTACCTACTGGCTGACGGTGCACTAGCTTGGGCGGGTATGCCCGATGTCGATTTAAGCTTCTTGGGTTTGCTGAGTTACATCGGTGTTATCGCCGCGCTGGTTCAGATCATGGAGATGTTCTTAGATCGTTACGTCCCCGTGCTCTATGCGGCGTTGGGTGTGTTCTTACCTTTGATTACAGTTAACTGCGCGATTCTGGGTGCTTCGTTATTTATGGTCGAGCGCAGCTACAACTTTGCTGAAAGCGTTGTTTTCGGCGCTGGCGCTGGTGTTGGCTGGGCTCTGGCGATTGTCGCTTTAGCCGGTATTCGCGAGAAATTAAAATATAGTGACGTGCCGGATGGCCTTCAAGGTCTCGGCATTACGTTTATCACCGTCGGGTTAATGTCGTTGGGCTTTATGTCCTTCGGCGGTATCGATATTTAAACCAACGACTGCAAAAGGGTTAAGTGTTTATGGAAATGACGATCGTTTACGGGGTTAGCATGTTTACCACTATCGTAGTGGCGCTGGTGGGCATTATTTTGTTCGCCAAATCTCGTTTGGTATCGAGCGGTAACATCAGCATTGAAATCAACGGCGAGCGCACGATAGAAGTACCTTCGGGTGGGAAATTACTGCAGACGCTTGCAGATGCCAATCTGTTTTTAGCCAGTGCGTGTGGCGGTGGCGGCACCTGTGCTCAGTGCAAATGCATTGTTCAAGAAGGTGGTGGTGCGATGCTGCCAACCGAAGAAGGGCACTTTAATCGTAGAGACGCGGTTAATGGCTGGCGCCTGTCATGCCAGACTCCCGTCAAGCAAGATATGAAGATCACTATTCCCGAGGAAGTCTTTGGGGTGAAGCAGTGGGAATGCACGGTCGAGTCTAATGATAATGTGGCAACCTTTATCAAAGAATTGGTGCTGCGCTTACCCGAGGGTGAGCATGTTGATTTTCGTGCGGGTGGCTACGTTCAGTTGGAGTGCCCCCCATTCCAGCTGAAGTACAGCGACTTTGATATTGGTGAGGAATACCGCGGTGATTGGGAGCGTTTTGGCTTTTTTAAGACTGAGGCTAGCTGCCCCGACACCACCATTCGCGCCTACTCAATGGCGAATTATCCCGAAGAGCGAGGCGTGGTTAAATTCAATATCCGTATTGCGACACCGCCGCCCGGTAGCGAAGGCATTCCCGCCGGCGTTATGTCGAGCTGGGTGTTTGGCTTAAAACCTGGTGACAAAGTGACGGTTTATGGTCCCTTCGGTGAGTTTTTTGCCAAAGAAACCGATGCCGAAATGATCTTTATTGGCGGTGGTGCAGGTATGGCGCCGATGCGATCACACCTTTTCGACCAGCTAAAGCGACTCAATAGTAACCGTAAGATCTCGTTTTGGTATGGGGCTCGTTCACTCCGCGAAATGTTTTATGTGGAGGACTATGATGGGCTAGCCGAGGAAAATGAGAACTTTGATTGGCATGTGGCTTTGTCAGATCCGCAGGCTGAAGATAACTGGGATGGTCTGACCGGGTTTATTCATAACGTGCTCTACGAGCAGTATTTGAAGGATCATCCAGCACCCGAAGACTGCGAGTTCTACATGTGTGGCCCGCCAATGATGAACGCAGCAGTGATCAAAATGCTGCTCGACCTGGGTGTTGAGCGCGATAACATCGCACTGGATGATTTCGGTGGTTAATCGCCGCAGCATCATTGCGGTTCCGATACGACCAGCGCTTTTGCTGGTCGTTTTCGTTCTAGCGTTGCTCTCTGGATGTGGTGCTAAGAGTCCTGCTACAGAGCGCCTTGCAGGTGCAATTTTTGGTACCTCTTGGAGCCTAACTTATTTGGTGCCTGCCGAGGGCGTTGACGGTGCGCTAGTAGAAAAAACGCTGGCAGATAAGTTTGCGTTAGTTAATCGGAGTATGAGTACCTACGATCCGAATTCACTCATCAGTCGTTTCAACCGAATGCCGGCAGCCGAGGCCGTAGAGGTGGATCCAGATTTTGCTTATGTTCTAGCGACCGCGCTGGATATTGGTAGACATACAGATGGCGCCTACGATGTGACCGTACCGCCGCTGTTGGCATTGTGGGGGTTTGGCCCTGACGGGCCTAGCGACATCCCGAGCGATGCAGATATCGCTACCGTTCGGGTATTCGTTGGACCGCAAAACTTGATTTGGGACGCGGAATTTCGATTGTTAGCCAAGCGTCAGCAAGACGTTGAGTTGGACTTTTCGTCCATAGCAAAAGGTTATGCTGTCGATATAGGCGCCGACGCGTTACTGGACCTGGGGATCGAAAACTTTATGTTTGAGATCGGCGGCGAGGTTCGTCTGCATGGTAATAGCCCTCGCGGGGATGACTGGCGGATTGCCATTGAGCGGCCCGACAGCTCTGGTCGTCAGGCACAGGCCGCGATTGTGGGCACCGGCATAGCTATCGCCACCTCTGGCGACTACCGTAATTTTTTTGAACAGCAGGGCGAGCGCTATTCGCATTTAATCGACCCGAGAACTGGCCGACCCATAAAACATGAGCTCGTATCGGTTACCGTTATTGATCCATCAACCACTATCGCCGATGCTTGGGCAACCGCGCTGATCGTTCTTGGTGTCGAGCAGGGCATGGCGATCGCACAAAGTCGCGGTCTGGCGGCTTATTTTATCCGTCGGGAAGGAGATCTGTTAAGTATTGCGATGACGGAAGCATTCAAACCTTATCTTTCATCTCAGGAGTAGTCCCGTTACAGTAGACAGGTCTTCTCCTTACCAAGCCCAGAGCGAGTGCAGCACGTGATTTACTTGATTAGCTTTTTGGTCTTTGCTCTAATTATTGCCGGTATGTCCATTGGCGTCATAGCCGGTCGAGCGCCTATTTCAGGCTCCTGCGGCGGTGTTGGCGCGCTTGGCATTGATCAAAAGTGCGACCTTTGCGGTGGTGACCCTATGCGTTGCGACACAGAGACCCGATCACTTCCTGGTGATACGACTGTCGAGCAATTTGATCCTCGCGCTTGAGCGCTTAATGACGGAGCGAAGTGACCTTGGCGTTTGTCAGTGACTTAGTTCTGCGCTATAGCCTCAGCCGTCGTCAGCAGCGTTTTACGCGCATTGTGGCGTGGGTATCGATGTTGGGCATGGTGTTGGGCGTCACGAGCCTGATTACCGTGATGTCAGTCATGAATGGCTTCTCGTCTGAACTACACAGCCGCATTTTAGCGGTAATCCCTCATGCCAAAATTCATTCAACCAGTGGCCAGCTTTCCGAGTGGGAGTCTTTAGCCGAAAAGGTATTAGCGGCGCCGACAGTCGTTGCTGTCGCGCCCTATATTGAGGACACAGTGCTATTTCAGGCATGGGGTCGGCACCGCGGTGCCAGGCTTTCCGGCATTGATCTCAATGCGCAGCGTTATGTGAATTCCGTCGATCAGTATATTGTGAGAGGCGATTGGCAAGCGCTTGAAACGCAGCGTTTTAGTGTCGCTCTTGGCAGTTCACTGGCACGAATCCTGGGCGTTACCGTGGGCGATGAGGTGGAGGTGATACTGCCTCGGCTGACGGTGACGCCGCTCGGTATCTTCCCTCGCGTGAAACGTCTTTTGGTCGTCGCTGAATTCGAGGTGGGGGCAGATCCGGACGCCAACCAGAGCTACGTATCGCTTGATACAGCGCGACGTCTGCTGGGTCGCGATCAGGTCGACGGTCTGCAACTTAAATTCGATGATCTGTTTGCGGCTTCAAAGATAAGCGCAGCGCTGGCAAATGAACTGCCGGCTAAGCTTACGGTGACTGACTGGCGGAGTAGTCAGGGGTCGTTGTTTGCCGCAATACAGATGGAAAAAATAACGGTTGGCTTGCTGCTGTTGTCGGTGGTCGCAGTGGCTGCGTTTAATATAGTCTCCACGTTGACTATGGCCGTGACTGAAAAGCGGACAGACATAGCCGTTTTACGGGTGCTGGGCGCATCTTCCAGATCGATATTGGTCATCTTTATAGGTTATGGCATGTTGTTGGGCATTTTAGGTGTGGCCCTAGGTGCGATCATGGGGGTGACCTTGGCGCTGTACGTCAGTGATCTTGCGATCTGGATCGAACAGCTACTGGGGGTTAGTCTGTTTGACCCAACCGTTTATTATATTGGTCGCCTACCCTCAGTACTTGTCTGGGCAGACGTCTTTACCACGGTTTGTGCAGCCTTGGTACTCAGCTTTCTCGCCACGTTATACCCGGCATGGCGGGCAGCTAATATCTCACCAGTAGAGGTACTTAATCATGGATGAAGCGGTACTTCGATGTGTTCATCTCGGTAAATGCTTTAATGATGCGGAAAATCGTATTGTTGTGCTTGATGAATTGGCACTGGATCTCATGCCGAGTGAGCGTATTGCGATTGTTGGCAGCTCCGGCGCGGGCAAGTCAACTTTGTTGAACTTGTTAGGTGGTCTCGATAATCCGACCACAGGATATGTTGAGGTATCCGGTCAGCGCATGGGTGAGATGCGAGAGCGTGATCGCTGTCGTTGGCGTAATCAAAAGCTCGGTTTTGTTTTTCAGTTTCATCATCTGCTGCCAGAATTTAATGCACTTGAAAGCGTTGCGATGCCGGCTTTAATTGGGGGTGTAACAAAGGGCGAGGCAAATCGTAGGGCTGAAGAACTGCTCGCGCGCGTCGGTCTCTCACATCGTTTAAAGCACCGGCCCGAGGCGCTGTCGGGTGGTGAACGTCAACGTGTTGCCATAGCCCGGGCCCTAGTCAATCGACCCAGCTGTGTTTTGATGGATGAGCCCACCGGCAACTTGGACCCAGATTCTGCAGAGCAAGTGCTGAGTTTGATGACATCACTAGATGATGTGGCCGCATCTTTTGTTGTTGTGACCCACGACCCTAGTATTGCTGCAAGGATGGATCGTACTTTGACTCTGCGTGACAAGCGCTTGTTTGAAGAAAGTCATGCCCTGGTCTGAGCGACTGCAGTTTGCGCTGCGTCAATCGTTGGATAATGGTCGAGGCCTTTCGGCGTTCCTATCACGACTGTCAATGATTGGCTTAGTACTGGCACTTGCCTTATTACTGTCAGTGTTATCGGTGATGAATGGCTTTGAGAAGGAAATGCGTGAGCGCATTTTAGGGCTCGTGCCGCACGTTACGCTTAGAGGTCAGGCGTCGATGCTTGACTGGCAAGCGCGGCGTAATGAATTAATGGCTCTGCCCAGTGTTGTATCAATCAGTCCTTTTTCCGATGCCGATGTGCTGTTTGTGCGCGGTCCACGGGTAGAAGCCACCCGTTTAGTGGGCGTTGATAGCGAGACGTTAGCACGTTACCAGCCGCTGCTAACGCCACCGATTAGTCAGCTGGCGGGTGCTGACCTAATTTTAGGTGCAAAGCTAGCCGAGCGTTTAGGGGTTGTCGTCGGTGATCGTTTGACGCTGCTGGCACCGACGGTTGCGGGCGACCGTCAAACACAGACGGCACAATCGCAACGTTATGTGCTGACGTCTCTGCTGGCAACGGGTACCGAACTCGATGAAAAGTTGGCCATTGCTGAATTGTCTTCAGTCGCTTCACTGACGGGTGCCGCAGAACAAATTTCAGGGCTGACTATGCAAGTCACGGACTTATTTGAAGCGCCACAAGTACGGCGCTATATCAGTCGCATGTTGCCACCGACGCAGTACGTTAGCGACTGGACATTAACGCAAGGTAACCTTTATGCCGCGATTCGGTTATCGCGAGATATCGTTACATTACTGCTGTTATCGATTATTGCCGTTGCGGCCTTTAATGTCGTCTCGTCTTTGGTGTTGGTTGTAACTGACCGGCGTCGCGCCATTGCCATGTTGTCGGCATTGGGCGCCTCTAGCGGTGATATCCAAGCGATCTTTTTATTACAGGGATTAGTGATCGGTGTGATTGGCTCAGTAATTGGCTCTGCTGTTGGTTTAGTGTTGGCCCTGTCAGCGCCTTATTTAGCGCAGAGCCTTGAGTGGGCGCTTGGAATCCGTTTGCTCAATACCGATGTTTACCCGCTGGCATTCTTGCCGGTAGATATTCGATTACGAGATTTTGTGGTCGTTGATTTAGTGGCAGTGGTGTTGTGCGTTCTTGCAGCAGTATTGCCGGCGCGCCGTGCCGCGAAAATACCTGTCGCTGAAGTTTTAGCATCTTAGCGCAGTCGCGATTGCCGGCGGCTATTCGGCCTTATTGAGTGTCGTTCTTATCCGGTTCATTCGCAGAACGTGACGCCTGATCAACCTTTGATAGGCGGCGTTTGTTGCGTTTTTGCCAGTTGATAACAATACGCCAGCGCCACATCACATTGATGAAGTGATAGCCCACGATTGCAGCAATGAGCCCCATCGTGAAGCAGCCAAGTAAGAAGGGCTTCCAGATCTCGGTAAGACTGTCGCGCAACCATTCAAAGCTGATATCAAAGGCTACCGGCTGCATTTGACTGCCTAGCATCCAAGCGCCAAGCGTATATGCGCCATAATAAATAACAGGCATCGTCAATGGATTGGTGACCCAAACTAGCGTGACGCTTAGGGGCAAATTCGCCTGCCAGCGCAGGGCGACAAACGCAGCAATTAGCATCTGCCCAGGCGCGGGCATCATGGCGAAGAAAAGACCTATAGCAAAGGCTTTGGCGGTCGACAGGCGATTAATATGCCAAAGATCAGGTTCGTAAATCCACTCGCCCAGCGGCCGCAATGACCTTATTCCACGCAGTTTTTGTGGTGATGGCGCCATACGCTTAAAGACATTTTTGGGCATTTTCTAATATGTTTCCAGGCAGAACCATGATCTAGATTTAATCAAAAACGACGGTTAAATGTCATTGATGACAGCGCGGATTGGCATCTCAGCGACTTTTTGCTGAAATTGCTCCCGTACTTTCCCAAATGAAGCTGCATTATGCCTCTAAGCTGTTTTTTACACTAGCCATGGCGCAAGAATTACTGACGATACGTTGGTGTCTAGCCATTCTGTGCGTCGTTACAGCGCCTTTACTGAGCCCATCTTCAATATTGCCTTGGCTATTACTGGTAGCAGTCTTCGCGGTGTTCGTTACCGTCAGCATGATACTTGTAGCGAACTTTGCCTACCCGACAGTCGGGATGCGCTGCATGACAATGCACAGCGATATCGGTACCGGCGGTGATCTAGATAAATCTGATCGCAATCGAGGCCATAACTACAGCTTTACGCGTCGATCTGCAGACTGGATCAGCGCGCATCGCTTAGGCCTGTTAGTGATGTTTGGTGGGCTGGCAGTTGTTTCACTGCAGGCGCTGTCGTGGCAACTGCGGCAATTGCCGACCGCGTGTCTGAGAGAAAACGTTATCCTTTCTGGATACGTCGCCGATTTTCCGCGCATGGGACAGTGGCCCGACGGCACGGATTGGCAGAGCTTCAAGCTTGATGTGACGCATCTTGATCCGGACGAGTGTGCGGGAGCGCGCCGTCTTCGCGTGACACTTTCCGGCTATTCTATGCCATTGGCACTGGGTGATCATATTAGTGGGCAGGCAATACTTAAACCGGTACCGAGTCAGTTCTGTCCCGGAGCAATGCCTGATCAGGGGCGCTATGCGGCACAGGGTATCGATGCTTTTGCGACCCTAGCTCGCATCGAACAACGGCAAGCAGACACACGTAAGGTGTCGCTGGCGAAGATTCGCCGGACACTGCACAGACGCCTGCTTGCCGCGCAAGTATCTACTGAGGCGCGAGGCGTGTTGCTTGCCTTGGTATTAGGCAATGGCAATGCGCTAACGCGAGAGACCTGGGAGATGTTCCAGCGTTTAGGACTGTCTCATGTATTAGTGATTAGCGGCTTACACGTGGGTTTGGTTGCCGCTGCGTTATGGTGGCTCGCCGGTTTACTTCGCCGATCTTACTGCTGGCAGGGGGATCGCGGTGGTCCGCTTGTTCAGGTACTAGGAGCGCTCGGCGGCGCCACTGTGTACGCCGCTTTAGCAGGATTTTCGTTACCGACAGTGCGCGCCTTAGTGATGCTCTGCACGGTGCTGCTCTTACTTTTGCTGGGTTGGCGTACGGCCCCGTGGCGGGGCTTGTATTTGGCAGTGCTACTGATTTTGCTGGGTAATCCTTTCGCGCTGTTGTCGAGTAGTCTCTGGATGAGCGCCGGTGCTACCGCAGTCCTACTTTGCTTGATACCCCGCGAGAACAACCCGACACCTCTATCGGGGTTGGGGTTGGCGAGACGTATGGTTATGCATTTTGCGGCCTTGCTGCGACTACAAACCTATCTCGTGCTGTTCATGCTGCCATTAACACTGTTTTGGTTTTCGATGGCGAGTGGCAGCGCCATTGTTAGTAACGTACTGATTGTGCCGATCGTGGCATTTTGGCTGGTGCCACTGGCATTGACGGGAGCGCTGATGAGCTTTGTTAGCGTCACATTGTCAGATATTTTCTGGCAATTAGCGGCCTTGCCCATAGTTTATGGTTTGCCGTTGCTAGCCGCGTTAGACAAACGCTTTGAAGGGTTGGCATTGCAAAATTGGTCTTTAACACTCGTTGATCTGGGACTGATATGCGCGCTCATCTCAGTGATTAGTAGACTTAACCGCCATTTTTGGCCGTTGTCGCAGTGCCCTGTTAGTGATAGAAATCTACGCCATTGTGGCGGTAAATCAGGGTCGTTAAATCCTTGGTCGTCGCTGTTAGTTATAACGTCATTCATACTGTTGTCGTTTTATCGGTTATCTATACAGGCAAATGCAAAGCACGTAGTGATAACTGTATTAGATGTCGGGCAGGGCACGGCAGTATTGCTGCAGAATGCCGGACAGACATTACTCTACGATGCTGGCGGCGGTGTGCCCGGTGGATTTACTCAAGCCAGGAAAATTATCCTCCCGTTTTTGCAACGGGCAGGTGTTGATGTTCTCGACACTTTAGTACTGAGCCATCGAGATTTCGATCATGCTGGCGGCCGATTTGATCTCGCTAAAGATATGCCGATAAAAGATCGGCGGGGTTTTGAGGGTAGGGCTTGTCGCCCCGGCGAAACATGGTTATGGAGCTCGGCGGTGACGATCACCACGCTCAGTGGCAGCGGTCAGGCCCAGAGCCACAGTAACGATGATTCCTGCGTATTGTTAGTTGTGGCCTACGGCCGACGATTACTGCTGGCTGGCGACATATCGAGTATGCAAGAACGCAGCTTGGTGCGTTATTGGCGTCGACATCTCAGCGCCGACCTGCTCTTGGTCGGGCATCATGGCAGTAACTCATCCAGTGGCTCGACTTGGTTGAAATGGGTATCACCAGCGAGGGCGATTATCAGCGCCGGTTATGCTAATCGCTTTGGTCATCCGTCAGCGGCCGTCGTCGACCGGCTTGAAGCGCGCGACGCGTATATCGACAATACGGCAACCCATGGAACCCTTCGGTACACCTTACGACCCGATGGCAGTATCGAGGCGACACCGATGCGCACCCGCTGGACGCCGTTTTGGCTAACGATCTAGAGGCACCCGACAAGCGTATTGAATTGCCAGACTATCAAGTGAATTTTCCGGCGCAAAGCGGGTCAAATATTTGAGCGAACAACGGGACATGTTCGCTAATGCATGCCGTAATTGTTGTTGAGATAGGTATACTGTTGCCTAGTCAAAGGAGATGCAAACGTGTTGGAATTATTAGCTGCAGGGGGCTGGGTAATGCCGCTCATAATGCTTTGCTCGGTCGTCGCGCTGGCAATTTGTATTGAGCGTTATATCGCTTTGAATCCTAAGCGGATCGCCCCACCGCATTTATTAGCCAGTGTTTGGAAGCAGCTCAAAGCCGGTGAGTTAGATGCGCAACGCTTGAAGTTATTGCGACAGGGGTCGCCGCTGGGTGCCATTTTGGCGGCGGGCTTGGCGAATAGAAGCCAAGGTCGTGATGTTATGAAGGAGAGCATTCAGGAGGCGGCGAGTCATATTGTCCATGATTTAGAAAAATACCTGAACTCATTAGGTACTGTCGCAGCTGTAGCCCCATTACTGGGCCTTCTTGGTACCGTCGTGGGCATGATTCGCGTGTTTACTGAGATCACCGTACAGGGCACTGGTAACGCTAACGCATTGGCGGGTGGCATTTCTGAGGCGCTTATTACAACGGCTACAGGACTTGCTGTTGCGATTCCGGCGCTAGTTATGCACCGTTTTTATACCGGGAAAATAGATACGATTGTTGTCTCCCTAGAACAAGAGACAATTAAGCTCGTAGACGCGTTACATACGGGTAACAAGACGGAATACGACATTTGAAATTTCGCAGACAGCGCAGAGATGAGCTTGGCATCAATTTGACACCACTTATTGATGTGGTTTTTTTGTTGCTCATCTTTTTTATGGTGTCTACGAGTTTTACGACACAGACACAGCTTTCCGTGAGTTTGCCCGAGGCCAAAGGTGAACCTGGGAGTGAGAGCAGCGTATTAGAACTCACCATCGACAGCGCCGGTAATTTTGCGCTCAACGGTTCGCCGATATCTTCATCGAGTAAAGCCATAAGACGCGCTTTACGCGAAGAAGCGGGTGATCGACGTGACGTGCCGATGACTATTGCCGCCGACGCTTTGACCGCACATCAATATGTTGTTACCGCGTTAGATGTGGCTAGTAAAATGGGTTTTAGGCAGCTGACGATTGCAGCACAGACTCCGGCGGGGGCCGCAGACAGTGAATAGCACAGACGATAACGCCGAGCAGCTCGAACAAGCCAGTCCAGTGCGCGTGAACGACTGGCAGACGTATCGTCGTTTGCTGGCTTACATCGGACCCTATTCATTGTTTTTCTTGCTCAGCCTCGCTGGCTTTATCGTCTATGCCACTGGCAATGTGCTTATCGCCGATCTGGCGCAGTTTTTACTGGACTCGCTGGGCGAGGCCGAACCAGCTAAGTTGGGGTTAGTGGAGTCCGCGAGCCACTGGATCTGGCCGCCGGGCACCCAAACTACAACAGAGTACGCTCGCGTTGCGGTGCCTATTGCGGCAGTTTCTTTAGCGTTAGTGCGCGCATTAGGTTTCTTTGCCGGCAACTATTTTATGAATATTGTTGCTCGCTCGGTGGTCCATAACCTGCGCACCGAATTGTTTGATGTTTTGTTGCGCGCGCCCCGTAGTCATCATGATCAGCACAGCAGTGGCACATTGATCTCGAAGCTCATTTTTAACGTTGAGCAGGTCAGTGGTGCGGTTTCAGATGCGCTCAAAATCATGCTTCGTGAAGGACTAACCATCATTACATTCGTCGGTTACATGCTGTACCTAAACTGGCAGTTGAGCTTGGTGTTTTTTACTGTCGCGCCTGCGATAGGTCTGGTGGTTACGGTGGTTGGCCGACACTTCCGACGCTATAGTCGAACAATTCAGAAATCTATGGGTTCGGTGACAGAAGTCAGCAACGAAACGATGGCATCCTTTGAGGAAATTCGCATGTTTGCTGCCGCTGAGCAGCAGAGTCAGCGATTTCGCCAAGCCAGCCAATACAATCGCAGGCAAAGCCTGAAACTGGCCTTTGTTCAGGCTGTATCGACACCGATTATTCAAACATTATTAGCCTTAGCGCTCGGCGCATTATTTTGGTTTGCCCTGGAGCCAAATATTTTGGCGGGTTTTAGCGCGGGCTCACTTGTGGCATTTTTGACGGCCGCAGCGCAGTTGGGTAAGCCCATTCGAACTTTAAGCGGCGTGCAAAGTGTTATCCAAAAGGGACTCGCTGCCGCTGAAGATGTATTTGAACATATCGACACGCCACCTGAGCCCGATCTTGGTACTGTGGGCATAGCGCGTGCGCTCGGTGCAATTGGCATCAGTGATCTGACATTTAGCTATTCCGATACCGATCGTCCGGCACTTGAGCACATTAATTTAGACATTGCTGCCGGAGAGACTATTGCTTTTGTCGGGCGTTCGGGTGGTGGTAAGACAACATTGGTGCAGTTGCTATCCCGTTTTTATAGTGCACAGTCGGGCCTGATCACGCTTGATGGAATATCTATTGATCACTACAAGTTGGCAGATTATCGCAGGCAGATCGGTATGGTCTCGCAGCGAGTCGTGCTATTTGCCGATACCGTGCGTAATAACATCGCTTTTGGTGGGCTCTCATCGGCGACGGATATGGCAGTCCGTGAAGCCGCGCAACAGGCCAATGCGCTGGAATTTATTGATGCTTTACCGCAGGGTTTTGACACGCTGCTCGGTGAGGGCGGTGCGGGTTTGTCTGGTGGTCAGCGGCAGCGCATTGCGATTGCCCGCGCGCTACTAAAAGACGCGCCGATTTTGGTTTTAGATGAAGCAACTTCGGCCTTAGATACTGAATCTGAGGCTATGATTCAGTCAGCTTTAGACAATATTATGCGCGAACGAACGACCCTGGTTATTGCGCATCGTTTATCAACAATCGAACATGCTGACCGTGTTGTCGTTATTGATCAGGGTCGTATTGTCGATGTGGGTAAGCATGAGGATCTACTCCAAAGAGGCGGGTTGTATGCGCGTCTTTATAGTCAAAGTTTTGATCAGGAATGATTAGTCGCCGAGACAAACTCGAGCAGGCGTTGACTCATGGATGGTATGCCCACGCGCGTTGGCTATGGTTGTTACTACCACTGACCGGGTTGTTTGCAATATTGTCGGCAACTCGGCGCTTGTACTGGCGACAGCGTATTGCTGAGCCGCTTCCGGTACCTGTTGTCGTAGTCGGTGGTATCACGGTGGGTGGTACAGGGAAAACACCTGTGCTCATCAGCTTGACACAGTGTTTACAGGCCGCTGGTATGCGCGTTGCCGTCGTCAGTCGTGGCTACGGAGGCCAAGTCGATAGCGTTCCTGTGCGTGTTACACCAAACGCGAATGCGGCCACGGTGGGTGATGAGCCCTTGTTAATTGCACAGCGCACCAATTGTCCTGTATTCGTATGTCGTGATCGGTCGGCGGCGGTGCGCTTGGCTGCGCGTGAGGGTGCCGACATTGTGCTGTCCGATGATGGCTTGCAGCACTATGCGATGCATCGTGACTGGGAAATTATTGTGCTTGATGCGGCCCGCGGCACCGGTAATGGTGCATTGCTACCCGCGGGGCCATTGCGCGAGGGTCGCTGGCGCTTAAACACGGTTAATTGGGTGCTAGAGCGCAACGGTAAGCAGCGCAATGCTGGATTTTTTTATCAGCCGACTGTTGTTAGACACTTAGCATCAGGTCAGCAGATTCCCTTGAGTGAGGCGCTCAAGTTATGGCATAACGATCATGCGATTGCAGCGCTGACGGGGCTTGGGCAACCCGAACAGTTTTTCACATTACTTGAAAAAGAGGGCTTCTTTATTAGTCGTCATAGCGTTGGTGATCATCGTGCTATTGATTCAGCGCAGCTAAAGCGGCTCACTGCCCCTATTATTGTCATGACTGAAAAAGATGCCGTTAAATTGGCGCCGCCTTTTGAGGAGCGGTTATGGTGTTTGCAAATTGACGCCGTACTGCCCGAAGATCTGCTACATTCTTTGGTCGACCAATTTCGAAAAAGTGACTCCTGACATGTTTCATGTAGTGATCCCAGCGCGCTTTGGCTCCACCCGCCTGCATGGTAAGGCCCTGGTCGATATCCATGGCCATCCGATGCTGTATTGGGTGTGGCAGCGAGCCTTGTTGTGCGGTGCCGACAGTGTAATTGTGGCCACCGATGATCAACGTATAGCATCGGTGATGCGCGGCTACGGTGCCGATGTCGCAATGACCCAGTCAGATCATCTGTCTGGCACAGACCGATTGGCGGAAGTATCGGCACAGCGAGACTGGTCAGATGACACCATTGTCGTCAATTTGCAGGGTGATGAGCCGCTGATGCCCCCCGAAAACCTTGTGCAGGTGGCCGAGGCACTTAAGCGCGCGCCTCATGCGGCGATCGCCACGCTGTGCGAACCCATTAATGATTGGCACACCTTTGCGAGTCTGAACGTGGTCAAGGTGGTGCGCAACGCCGATGACTGCGCCACTTATTTCTCACGAGCGATGATTCCGCGGCCGCGAGGGGTGATTCCGGAGCAGGGTAATATCGACGAAGCTTTTGCGTTAGAGGGTATTGCACGCCATGTAGGTTTATATGCGTACCGCGCTGGTTTTTTACGGCGCTTTATTACTTGGCCGCCAGCACCTAGTGAATTAATTGAGTCGCTAGAGCAGCTGCGAGCGTTGTATTACGGCGAGCAGATTAAAGTTGTTTATGCGCAGCAGCCGGTACCTGCGGGGGTTGATACAGAAGAAGACTTAAGCCACGTCCGCCGGCTTATGGCGTCTTGATATGTATCGAGTTATTAGTCCAGACAAAGACGCGCCATTAAAAACACGAAATACGCTATCTGTAGATTCATCTGCACAATACTGTGTGCATGTGGACAGCGATGACACCTTACGTCGAGCGATTTTATGGTCTGCCGCGCAGGATTTGGTGATTACTGTGTTGGGTGAGGGCAGTAACGTTGTGCTGCACCAATATCTACCCGGTTTAGTCTTACTTATGGAAAACATGGGTGTCGAGGTTATTGACGATGACGGCCGTTACGTCACGTTAACAGTCGCTGCGGGCGAGAATTGGCATGGCTTCGTCAGTTGGTGCGTAAAAAATAATTTTCATGGATTAGAAAACCTTGCCTTAATACCCGGTACGGTTGGTGCTGCCCCGGTACAGAATATTGGTGCCTATGGTGTTGAGGTGGCTGACTGGGTTACCGAGGTGCATGTGCGTGATGCACTGACTGCTGAGTCACGAGTATTGTCAAAGCAAGACTGCCAGTTTGCTTATCGCGATAGTGTCTTTAAGTCAAAAGAGCGCGCTCGCTGGATTATCACCGCTGTGTGCTTTCGCTTAGATCGACATGCGGCGCCAAATATCAGCTATCCCAGCCTGAGTGCCGAACTAGGTAACACGCCGGCAACGGCACTTTGTATTTTCAACGCTGTGCAGCGTATTCGGCGTCGACGTTTACCCGACACGGCGGTGGTGCCAAATGTCGGGAGCTTCTTCAAAAACCCCGAAGTTGACTCACATCAAGCGGCGCTGATGAGCAAGCGTTGGCCGTCGATGCCACAGCATGCAACGCAAACAGGGAATGTGAAGTTGTCGGCGGCCTGGATGATTGATCATTTAGGTTGGCGTGGCAAAACCCATGAGGGGGCAGCTGTCGATGATAATCATGCATTGATACTGATCAATACTGGCGCCACTAATGCAGCGAGCTTTCTTGAAATGGCGGCGGCTATTACCGCTAGTGTCTATGACCATTTTTTAGTGCAGCTCGAGATCGAGCCACGAATTTTAGGTAGAGCTTAAGCGCGCCGTGCAGAACTTTGATCACCAAGCCTTTTTGAAACAGCTGACAACTCGACCGGGTGTCTACCAGATGTACGATGGCTCGGGTAAGTTGTTATATGTTGGTAAGGCGCGCAACCTTAAAAATCGTGTGACGAGTTATTTTCGTGCCAGTGGTCTTACGACTAAAACCATGGCGCTGGTTGCAAAAATCCAAGATATCCAGGTGACAGTGACGACGACTGAAGTCGATGCATTACTGCTTGAACACAATCTTATTAAGCAGCATCGGCCGCCTTACAATATTGATTTGAAAGACGATAAGTCTTATCCCTATATTTATCTATCGACCCAAGATAACTGGCCCCGATTGAGTTTACATCGCGGGACAAAGCGGAAAAAAGGCGAGTACTTTGGACCTTATCCCAGCGCGGGTGCGGTGCGCTCGACGTTACATTTATTACAAAAGGTATTTCGGGTACGCCAGTGTGAAGACAGCTACTTTCGCAATCGTTCGCGTCCCTGTCTTCAATACCAAATTGGGCGGTGCTCGGGCCCCTGTGTGGGCTTGGTCAGTGACGCTAATTACAGTGAGCAGGTAGAAAAGACCGCAATGTTTTTGCGCGGCAAGTCTCAGGCGCTCATGACTCGGCTTGCAGATGAGATGGAGTCAGCGGCGGAGCGGCTGGAGTTTGAGACGGCAGCCGATGTCCGCGATCAGCTATCGGCCCTACAGCAGGTGCAAGCGGCACAAGGTATTGAGGGTGCACAGGGTGATTTAGATATCTTGGCGGTGAAGTGTAGCCATGGTCACGCTTGTGTTCAGGTGATTTTTGTACGTGAAGCACGTGTGCTGGGAAGCCGAACGTATTATCCACCGAATCGTCTTGAACAAGATGAGGCGACAGTACTGGAGGCGTTTATACCGCAATTTTATTTGTCGCAGATGCATACGATTCCGAACGAAATTATTGTCAGTAATCCACTCGAGGATGCGGAAACGATCGCCCAGGCGTTATCGATACAGGCAGACCATAAAGTAAAGATTCGTCATCGTGTACGCGAGGCGAGGGCGCGCTGGCTGCAATTGGCCCAGCAGACGGCAGACACTAACCTGCAGTCCTATTTGAGCGGCAAACAAACAATGGCAGGCCGCCTCGAATCGCTGCGTCGTGAGCTGGGCCTAGAGAACGCTCCAACCCGCATGGAGTGCTTCGATATCAGTCATAGTTCGGGTGAAGCGACGGTTGCTTCGTGCGTGGTGTTTGATAGCAGTGGCGCACGTAAGGCGGACTATCGAAAGTTCAATATTGAAAATATTACCGGCGGCGATGATTACGCGGCCATGCAACAAGCATTGGAGAGGCGCTACCAGCGACTGTCTCGGGGTGAGGGACAGTTGCCCGATGTGCTATTTATCGATGGCGGTAAGGGGCAGGTGTCGCAGGCGGTGTCGGTCTTATCACAGTTTGATATTACAAGTATTAAGGTCATTGGTGTTGCTAAAGGCACGACCCGAAAGGCGGGTTTTGAAACGTTGATTGATGCCGATACGGGTCGAGAATCCCATTTGCGTGGCGATAACCCGGCGCTTCATTTGATTCAACAGATTCGCGATGAAGCGCACCGGTTTGCAATTTCAGGGCACCGTGCTCGCCGCGCCAAAGCCCGCAACACGTCGACGCTAGAGGGGATTCCCGGCGTCGGTGCAAAGCGACGACGAGATTTGTTACGTCATTTTGGCAGCGCCAAAGGCGTAGAGAATGCGAGCGTTGATGAAATGAAAAAGGTCTCAGGGGTCAGTTCTGCGCTTGCCCAGACTATTTATGATTACTTGCACTCGATATCCGAATAGTGGGCGCGTCAGGCTGCTTGGCTGTGCGACAATGTCGGCTGTAGACACCGTGGTGGAGGCTCTGTGCCGCTCAATTTACCTAACATCCTAACGCTCTTGCGGGTTGCTTGTATTCCGCTGCTGGTGCTGTTGTTTTATTTACCCCCGCCGATGGCGACTTGGGGAGCCGCAGCCGTGTTCTTGGTTGCCGCAGTGACTGATTGGTTAGATGGCTGGCTGGCGAGACGGTCGAATCAGATGACTGCCTTCGGTGCTTTTCTTGATCCCGTCGCCGACAAACTTATTGTCGCCACCGCATTAGTACTGTTGGCCGAACGATTCGATTCCGGCTTCATCACCGTATCTGCCTGCGTAGTGATTGGTCGTGAGATTGTGGTCAGTGCATTACGCGAATGGATGGCACAGTTGGGTCGTCGCGCATCGGTGGCAGTCACCAACGTAGCCAAATTTAAGACGGCATTACAAATGACGGCGATAATTGTGTTGCTGACCTCTATGCCTGGGGTCGGCTATCTGCCCTGGTATTGGTTGGGTCAAGCGTTACTCGCTATCGCTGTAGTGCTGACACTGTGGTCGATGGTGATTTATTTACGTGTGTTCGCCGAAGTGGTGCGTGAAACCGACGGCGAAAATTAAAGAAATTTGCGTCCCGAGGGCATGACAACGTGTATCTATGCCTTTATACTCCGCGCCTCTTTAGAAGTAGTGCTGGCCCTTGGGTTTAAGGCGTTATTTTTATCTTGAGGCTCGGTGGCAGAGTGGTGATGCAGCGGATTGCAAATCCGTGAACGTGGGTTCGATTCCCGCCCGAGCCTCCAATCAAATCAATGACTTACGCCGCTTTATTTCTAAAAGAAACCTTTAAGTAACAAATCAGTACTCACGTTACTCATCCCGGATATTCTGCGTGTGGTTCGTATGCACTGTAGCCTTCCCTGCTTGTGCCACTCGCAAGCTCGCATCCTTACTACGCCACGATTGGCGCCAGTGTCGATTGTTCCCATTAAATAAGATTCTCCGCCCGATATCTTGGCTAAGTGCCATACCTTTGTTTTAGCTAACGCGTGTGCATGACGAGGTATTCCAACAACCACCTTTTTATTTGTCGTAAGGTTAGGCTTGGAATCGCAAATTTTCGGATCAACTAAAAAGACTCGAAAAGAACGCCTTGCTGAGTTACTCAGATGAGGAGATCTATGCCGAAGCAGGTCAGGGTGGATTTGAGATTAAAATGTATATCGCCGCACAAACGAGGAGAAAATTACATGCCACATATGAATCCACTGGCTTTTGAATCCGTTCCCGAAGATATTCAGGAACGCTTTATCCACTACAAAAATACCCGCGGGTTTACGCCCAACAGTATTCAGACAATGGCGCGGCGGCCGAACATTGTGCGGGCGTTTATGCAGCTGAACCAGGCTGTGCTTTATGAAGGCACAGTTTCAGAAGAATTGAAGATGCTTGTTAGCCTGGTCGCGAGCCAAGCAGCGGGTTGCCGTTATTGCCAGGCCCACATGGCAAATCTTTCCAAAATCTACAAGGCATCGGAAGATAAAATCAGTCGAGTCTGGGAGTTCGAAACCGCTGATTGCTTCAGCGGTGCGGAGCGCGCAGCGTTACGATTGGCCTATAAAGGCGCGCTTTCTCCCGCACAGGCAACGCCGGAAGATTTTGCGGCGGCCTATGAGTATTTCGGTGAAAGCGAAGTCGTTGAGATCGTTGCATCTATTGCGTTATTTGGCTTTCTCAACCGGTGGAATGACACGATGGCAACTGAACTGGAGGAACTGCCGGCAGAGGTCGCAAAAGATATCATTGGCGACAGTTTTGGCTGGGAAGCCGGCAAACACGTTGGTGGTTAACTACTAGGCCTTATTGAGTGCATCTAGGGGATGCTTCATGGTCGGTTTGAGCACGGTCGTATCTATGGCGTGTTTTAAACTGTTGAAACTTTTTAGGTGGGCACACTATTGGTGACATTGATTAAATGTGCACTGACTTTTTTTTGCGCTGACGCTTGTCGCCTGTGGTCCTGAAGACCCTGTTTCTGCGTAGCGATACGCTTCAGTCGATGCCATCACACAGACCATAGCTGGCAATGTCAGTGAGGCCGACGGTCTAACGCTGGCATTTGATATCGATCATTCCCGTTTGGCGGCGGCAGCCGAGAGGCTTTGCCACCTGCAAGAGTGTTGATGGTTTCGGCGCCTGAATTGGAGGCAAAGCTATTAGCCGAGAATCAACGGGTGGCTGTGGATCTGCCATTCAAAGTATTGGCTTTCGAACACGAGAGCGGTGGCCCCAAAACGGTGTACAACAACTTTGACTATTTAGTTTCGCGATATCAGTCAGCACAGAACAGCGCGCTTCGTCAGAGCTACGACAATGTGGTTGCGCAGACTTTAGTTGGTATAGATCAAACAGCGCAAAGCAAGTTTGACAATGACGCTATGCAGCCCGACGGTTTAATTACAATCGACAGCGTCTACGATTTTGATACGACTATGCGCCGTGTCTATTAAGCGATAACCGCGCAAGACGACACAGTCGTATTCGGAGAGATTAACTACCAAGAACAGGCCGTGCAGGTGAACATGGCTATAAGGCCGACGACATTAATTTTGT
>CAWUXF010000020.1:0-42467 GCA_963926325.1 uncultured Luminiphilus sp.
TGGGGCACATCAAGTACCGGGGCACAGTCGACGCTAATCCCCACCTCGGCCAAATCTAGTCCCAGCGCACTATAGTTCAGGCGGACAGCCGCTTCCGTCAGCTCGGGCTGTGCAGTAAATGCGGCAGACAGCGCCGCAGCAGTTGGATACGACCGCCATTGGGGTGCGGACAATCGAGCCACCCGTCCGCCCTCTTGGTCAATCAAAATAGGCACATCGTCTCGTCCGGAAATATCTCGCAGGGTATCGGTTAGCGCACTTAGCTGCTGTCGATTATTAATATTGCGGGCAAATAAAATATAACCCAGTGGGTCAACCTCTTTAAAAAAACCCTGCTCTTGCTGTGAGAGCTGATGACCTTGCATACCGAAAATAGCGGGGATCATGGCGGTACTCCAAATTAAGGTAATTGCCGTGACAGGCGGGTGTCGTTAAGCATCAATTGATCGTGCATATCGCGCATTTCTCCCCCCCCCCCCCCACATTAGCGGCCGCGATGCCCCGCCAAAGATGGGCAAATTCGGCAGTATCGGCGCCGCAATCTAGCAGCTTATCAAATCGCTCGATGTCGGATCGATGCTATTAATTCTAAGTCCGCTCTTTCGTCAGCTGCGCCACTCGCTCCCTGCCAAGAATGGCAGCAGCCGCCGCATGAGCATCATCTTCTACCTGCACGTAGCCCGCATCAACCGCGTCGATATAGCCTGCTGCACCTTGGCGATCGATCACCCATGTCAGTAGGTCAGACCAAAATTCACTGCCCATCAAGACAATGGGGCGCCGCTCAGCTCGATCGGTGTTGTAGAGCACCAACAGTTCAAACAACTCATCAGCTGTGCCAAAACCACCCGGAAAAACCACAAATCCGAACGAGTAGCGCGTGAGCATGAATTTTCGCGAAAGAAAATAGCGGAACGACGCCGCATGGGTGATATGCGGATTTGGCAACTGCTCATGGGGCAGCGTAATGTTAAGCCCGACGGAGATGCCCCCCATTTCATTGGCGCCGCGATTACTGGCCTCCATCACACCCGGGCCGCCGCCCGTGATCAATGGCACACCGGCTTCACCCAAAATTCTGCCGAGTGAAAGCGCCGTCTGATACTCCCAACTGTCTTCTAAGGAGCGGGCACTCCCAAATACAGTCACTGCCGGCGGGATGCCATCGAGCACTCGGGCAGCGGCGTGGAGTTCCTGCTGAATCCGTTTAAAGGTCGCTGCATCCTCAGGCACGAATTCATAATCGTCCTCGGGTCCAAAAGGCTCAGAAGCCATCGTTAAGACGCCCTAAGTCGCTTCAAACAGGTGATATTTCTTTTTGCCCAGTCGTACCAGCCAAAAACGCCCGTGCATAGCACTGGCAGGATCAAAACAACTCGTGGGATCACCATTCTGCTCGGCGCTAATCGCCCGCCCGTTAATCAATACCGCCCCGCGTCCCAAGGCGTCTTTCACTTGCTTGCCAGAGGCGACCATTCCGGCATCCGTCATTAGCTGGGTCAAGGTGGGCGGCAAGTTAGAGAGATCAATAGTGCTCGCAGGCAGACCATCTAATGCGAGTTGCGTAAGGTCATCCGCCGACAGCTGACTGGTGTCACCGCTAAACAATGCATCGCTAATGCGCTGCGCCGCCAGTAGCCCCGCTGAACCATGAACCAGCTGAGTCACCTCTCGCGCCAAAATACCCTGCGCCTCAGGACGACCTTCGCGCTCGTTATCGGCTTGCTCAATGTCATCGATCTCGTTCACCGGCAGAAAAGTAAAATAACGCAGAAATTTATAGGCATCCGCATCGGCACTGTTAAGCCAGAACTGATAGAACGCATAGGGTGAGGTTCGGTTCGGATCCAGCCAAATCGTGCCCGCCTCCGTTTTCCCAAATTTGGTGCCATCGGATTTTGTGATGAGCGGCATGGTCAAACCAAAAACCTGGCCACCATGCATACGTCGAGTCAAATCAATGCCGCCGGTGATATTGCCCCACTGGTCCGAACCACCGATCTGCAGTCCACACTCATAGCGTTGATAGAGCTCGGAAAAATCAAATGACTGCAGAATCATGTAGGTAAATTCGGTAAAACTAATACCGTCACCATCGCGATCGATGCGCTGTTTCACCGATTCTTTTTGCACCATGGCGTTGACCGAAAAATGTTTACCCACGTCGCGGAGAAACGTCAGCACATCCACACCCTGCGTCCAGTCGAGGTTATTAACCACACGGGCGGGGTTGTCCCCCTCTAGGTCAATAAACTGACTCACTTGCCGGCGAATCTTGTCGGTCCAACTAGCGACCACATCCGCAGTATTAAGTTGTCGCTCGGCAGCTTTGAAGCTGGGATCGCCAATCAGCCCGGTGGCACCGCCCACCAAGGCCAGCGGATGATGCCCAGCGAGCTGAAAGCGACGCAGCATCAGAAGCGGCACTAAAGAACCGATATGTAAGCTATCCGCCGTTGGATCAAAGCCGCAATAGAGCGTCCGAGGTTTAGCATCAAGCCAATCGGCGATAGTATCTTCACCAGCAATCTGGGAAATCAAGCCACGAGCGCGGAGATCCGCAAGCAGTACAGTCGACATAATGCAAACAACACCATCAATAGGGGATTACAAGTATCCCACAAACCGCACCCGAGTTTGACATTGACAGAACCAATCGGCAGCACACCGCTCAGAGCCCATCAGCAAACTGAGATACAGAATCCAATCGCTAGGCTTCAGCGACTCCCTTAAAGCGCGTATAGTAAAGCCCAAATAAGCTGGTATGACGAGTGATTCAACTGAATCGGAAAAATAGACAATTGCGCGGCGCAACACGCCTTGATCGCGGCGACAGCGCGCGACATCAGCGGCATATTTTTATGCTCGGCGTGGCAAGCCTAGGTATCGCATTGTTAGCGATGGCAATCTCGACGCCGCAAGAAGCAGCAAATTTACCGGCAGATACGCGTCCCTCTGAAGCCGAACCTACATTAGACGAGGCCCTTGCCACTTTAACGCCCATCCTAACCGAGCAAGCTACTGTGGTAATTGAGCCCGAGCCAGCGCTAATTTGGCTCGAAGAAACGGTTCGCAATGGCGACAATTTATCACTCGTCTTCGCGCGAGCAGGTTTTACAGATGGCGACGTTTATGCGGTGACTCAGGCCGATGGCGGTAAGGCATTACGCAAAATTTTCCCGGGCGAAGAAATTGCCTTTCTCGCCGACGAAGACGGTGCCTTACAAGCGGTTAAGCACACCAAATCGAAATTAAAGGCCACGGTGTTTGAGCGTCGCAACAATGCGTTTACCACGGAGGTACTCGAACGAACCCCTGAGCTGCGTGAACGCGGGGTTAATTTAGTCATCCGCTCATCACTATTTAATGCGGGCGCGGCGGTCGGCCTGTCTAATCGCGTCATTATGGACCTCGCAGGAATCTTTGGTGGTGTTATCGATTTCGCACTCGATCCGCGCGTCGGCGATACCATTGAACTGGTGTTTGAAGAGGCCTTTCTCGATGGTGAAAAACTCGGTGATGGTGCCATTGTCGCTGCCGCGTTTACCAACCGTAGTGAGCGCTTTGATGCCTATCGCTTTACAGACAGCGACGGAGATATTGGCTACTACAATGAGGAAGGGGTCAGTATGCGCAAGGCTTTCTTGCAGGCACCGGTTGACTTCACTCGTGTCAGCTCAAACTTCAATCCCAATCGTCTGCATCCAATATATAAAACCAAACGCCCTCACCGGGGTACCGACTACGCCGCGCCCCGTGGAACACCTGTTTTCGCCGCGGGCGACGGTCGTGTTATCGAGGCAGGATATACCAGCGCAAATGGCAACTATGTCTTTCTTCAGCATGGTGAGTCGTTCAAAACACATTATCTTCATTTAAATAAACGCCGCGTCTCGAAGGGTAATCGCGTCAAACAGGGACAAGTTATCGGCACCGTCGGATCCACCGGCGCAGCGACTGGACCACACTTACACTACGAATTTTTAGTCCATGGCGTGCATCGTAATCCGCGCAGCGTGCACAAGCTGCTGCCCAAAGCCAAATCACTGCCAGAGTCAGAGCTCGCCACTTTTAAGGCTGAGATTCAAGCGCCACTTGAACAGCTAGCGAATCTACGCTTGCAAGTTAAACTGGCGTTGAAGCCATGAGTGATTGCAATTATTTCGTCGGGCTCATGTCGGGCACCAGCGTCGATGGTATTGACGCCGCCCTAGTCGCTATTGACGCGAACGGGCACACACAGCTTAAAGCGTGCCATGCATTTTCCTACGACCATGAAATGCGGCAACAGCTGCTGGCGCTAGCGCAGCCAGGCGGCAATGAAATCGTGCGTTTAGGGGCCTTAGATCGGCAGCTTGGTGAGGCCTTTGCTCAGGCGGCACTTGAAGTGATGACAATGGCAAACGTGGACGCCAGCCAGGTACGCGCCATTGGTAGTCACGGGCAAACTGTGCGCCATCATCCAAATGATCCGCAACCCTTTACCTTGCAAATTGGCGACCCCAATACCATCGCTGAAATAACTGGCGTAACGGTTGTGGCTGACTTTCGACGCCGAGATGTCGCCGCAGGGGGCCAGGGCGCACCGCTAGCACCTGCGTTTCACCACGCGGTGTTCGGTGAAGTCGCTACCACCACCGCAGTGGTGAATATTGGTGGTGTCGCCAATGTATCTATTATCGATGCTGACAATGGCGTCACCGGCTTTGATACCGGGCCCGGTAATAGCTTAATGGACGCCTGGATTGGCCGCTGCCAAGGTCAACGTTTTGACGCCAATGGTGACTGGGCGGCTACCGGGCAAGTAGATCAAGCGCTGCTAAAAGCAGCGCTCACCGATCCCTATTTCAGTAGACCCGCACCCAAAAGTACAGGTCCCGAGCATTTCAATTTAGCGTGGCTAGGTAATTTACTCGAGCCACTCAAGCCAGAGGATGTGCAGCGTACTTTGCTAGAAATCACCGCAGCGAGTATTGCCCATGCACTCAAATCTTCCAGTCCAAAACGGGTTGCTATTTGTGGCGGCGGTGCTCAAAACGGATTACTAATGATGCGGCTGACGGACTTACTCTCGCCAGCAGCCGTGATCACAACAGAGCCCCTAGGTATCCATCCAGACTGGGTTGAGGCATCTGCTTTCGCGTGGTTTGCACATCGGACGCTGGCTGGCCTGCCCGCAAATGAACCGGCGGTGACAGGTGCCTGTGGTTATAGAGTGCTGGGCGCCATTTATCCTGCTTAACGCCGGACATTGACTTGAGCGAGACTACAGGTGGGTTATTGGCCTAGCTGTGGTTGCGACGCATCAGGCGGCATCACTCACGCAACCAGAAGTATTAAACTGAAAACGAGGCGCCACAGCCGCAGGTCGTTGTGGCATTGGGATTATTAACAACAAATCGAGAACCCTCGAGGCCCTCGGTATAGTCAATTTCAGAGCCCACTAGATACTGATAGCTCATCGAGTCGATCACTGCGCCCACACCGCCTTTTTGAATCAGCATGTCGTCTTCAGCGGTGCTTTCGTCAAAGGTAAAACCGTATTGGAATCCTGAACAGCCGCCACCAGTAATATAAACCCTAAGTTTGAGCTTAGAATTCTCCTCGTCTTCAACCAGCGCACGCACTTTACGCACGGCACTGTCGGTTAAACGAATTTCATTGGGATCAAATGCTTCGACGACACTCATGGGCACACTTTCTAACTATGGGCTGAAAACGAACGACTAGTGTAAAGCATAAAGGCGTCTGTTTGCGCGCTTATTAATCACACTAAAACCTTGTTTTTAAAGCTATTATTGAGCCTCACCAAGTTCAGCATGACGAGCCTGCCGCGCAGCGGCAAGATCGTCAGTCGCGGCGGAGACGTGTCGCAAGCCACCATTCAAGCGGCAGCCAACTGCCATCTCGATGAGATTGTAGTAAACATCGCCATCAATCTCAGCGTGCTCAGCAAGTTCCAGGCGTTCGGTGCAATAAATATCACCCACGACCTTGCCGTTGATAATTACCGCCGGCGCACGGACCTCGCCTTCAACACAGCCACCTGCAACCACACGCACCATCGCAGGGGTATCGGGCAATGCGACAACGCCACCAATCACTTTGCCTTCGATATCGAGATTACCGGAAAAGCTAATCTCACCCGTAAAGGTAGCGTCTTTCGCAATTAGGGTAGTACTACCGTCCACCGTTGTTAGGGGCTTACTGTCTTTTCTTCCGCGCATCACGCTGTCCTCATCTATTCTTATTTTGCAGTCTGGGCACCAATATAGCGCCGATCTTGATCAGTGCCTAGTCGCCTGAGCAGCTACTCTGTGATCAGCCATCTACAGACTGTCTTAGCGAAACTAGCCGTTTGGTGGCGCAAGGGAAATATCGTCGCCTGCGGGCTGTACGACCACCGCAGAGTCTTGCTTTGTTACCGTCGCCCAATCATAGCTCAGGTCAAGTTGCTCGATAACCGGTTTAATCAGCGCTGCATTCAACACGATGTGCGTTGGCAAAAAGTCTGCCGGCAGCGAAAACTCACCGTCGAGCCGCTGAAAGTAGCGGAAATTCAGTACCGGTTCGACACCTTGAAGTTCAGCGTCTAAATCACGCAGCCGATATTGCTCAACCACGCCAGCGCTTTCGCCCCAGAGAGTCACCGAAAGACTACCGCGTCGCGCACGATTGCTTTGTCCACTCTGCTGCGCAACCAACTGATAGCGCCAGCGACCAGGTGACGCCAAAGCGGTAAATAACGGCTGACGAATCACCAGGCCACGGCTGATTTCCTCCGGCGCCATCACCTCACGATAAAATGCGAGCTCGCGCTCCAACTCAGCTAGCGCCGTACGATTATCCGCCAATTCATTGCGCAAGGCAGTCACAGTCTGCCGATCAATATCATGCCGCGATTGTAATTGAACAATATCTGCCGCCTGGCGATCAGCCTCCGCATCAAGGGATACGGTCGTCGGATCAATCATATAGCGACCGGCGCAAAAGCTCAGGCTCAGCGCGACAATAGCGCTAGCCGACATCCATAGGATTCGTCGTCGGGCACTACCCGGATGTTCCCGACGAATGATCGTACGATGATGATGGCGCGCCATGATTAGCCGGAGAGATCGCGCTAGGGAATTAGCGCGATCACCTCAAGGCCTGAAGTTTCAGGCTGGCCGAACATTAAATTCATCGCCTGCACTGCTTGGCCAGCAGCGCCCTTGACCAAATTATCAATGACCGAAGTCACTACAACAACATCGCGTCCCTGGGGACGATTAACCGCCAACTGACAGGTGTTGGCACCCCGTACACTTCGTGTTTGCGGTAGCGTTCCGGCGGGTAGAACATCGACGAAGGGCTCGTTGGCATAGTGGTTTTCAAAGAGTCGCTGCAAATCAACGTCACGCTCGGTCAACGTTGCAAACAGTGTCGAATGAATGCCTCGACTCATCGGCGCGAGGTGGGGCACAAAAGTTAACGACAGCTCTGCACGACTATCGGTAGGCAGGGCCGCGCGCAACCCCTGCTCAATCTCGGGCAAATGACGATGCCCGGCAACACTATAGGCCTTCATGCTCTCACCGGCCTCAGTGAGTAAATTGTCGATCTTTGCCTGCCGCCCAGCGCCGCTCACACCCGAGGCACTGCTGGCAATGAGTCGCCCAGGATCGACGATCCCGGCAGACAACAGCGGCAGAAATCCGAGCTGAATTGATGTCGGATAGCAGCCCGCACAGGCGACCAGCTGCGCACCCTTAATCGCCTCTCGATTGACTTCCGGAAGCCCATAAACAGCGCGCTGAGCTAAGTCAGGGCTGGTGTGCACCTCCCCGTACCAGTGCTCCCAAACGGCGATATCTTTAAGTCGATAATCCGCCGACAGATCGATCACTCGTTGACCCGCAGCGACTAGGCCCGGCACAGTTTTGAGCGCCACGTTGTGCGGCGTCGCGAAGAACACAACATCACAACGTCCTAAATCCGCCTGCTCAGGGTCAGTAAACGCAAGATCGCAAACTCCGCGCAAGGTCGGAAAGAGATCATCCAATCGCCGTCCCGCCTCACCGCGAGACGTAATCACTTCAATATTGACCGCGGAATGGCGCAGTAATAAGCGCAGTAACTCAACCCCGGTGTACCCTGTACCACCAACAATCCCAACTTTGATCATTTCTCTGCCACATTTGCTATTGTTACACCCTGTAACTTTCGCACGTTAGACCGAGGCCGTCATGCTCTGGGTACAGGCTCTACATATTATTTTCATGGTTTCTTGGTTTGCAGGACTATTTTACCTGCCGCGCATCTTCGTCTATTACGCCGCCGCTGATAACCCTGAGACCAAACAGACACTGGCAATCATGGCGCGCAAGCTGTTTAGATTTGTGACGCCATTTTTAATTCTAACGCTTGTTTTTGGAATCTGGCGCCTTAGCTATCAGCTTGATTACTACCTTAGCAGTGGCTGGATGCAAGCGAAACTAGCCTGTGTAGCCGTACTCGTTGCCTATCATATTCAATGCGGCGTCTACATGGGCCGGATCTCCCGTGGCGAAGACGATAAAAGTCACGTCTTTTATAGGTTCTTCAACGAGGTGCCTGTGCTATTTCTTGTCGCGATTGTTATTTTGGTCTACACGCGTCCGTTTTAAATAAGTGTGGCGTTGCTCAGCGAACCCGTATTCCATGAAAAGTCGGGGGTCACTGAGCCGCGACTCTAATCAAAACCTGCATACTCTGCGATAATATTCGCTTCTTTACTTCAACGAGATTTATATGTCCCGATCAAACGCTCTATTTGAACGCGCCCAAGTCCACATCCCCGGTGGCGTTAACTCGCCCGTCAGGGCTTTCAAAGCAGTTGGCGGCACCCCTATTTTCATGCAGCGCGCCGACGGAGCATACATTTATGATGTCGATGGCAAGCGCTATACCGACTATGTGCTCTCGTGGGGCCCCATGATCATGGGTCACAATCACCCAGAAGTCCGCGAAGCGGTCATTGAAGCGGCCGCCAGTGGGCTGAGCTTTGGCTGCCCCACCGAAATCGAATGCGAACTGGCCGAAAAAATCTGCAGTATGGTACCAAGCGTCGACTTGCTCCGTATGACCAGTTCGGGCACCGAAGCCACCATGAGTGCGATCCGCTTGGCGCGCGGTGCGACCGGTCGCGACAAAATTATTAAGTTTGAAGGGTGCTATCACGGGCACTCAGATTCATTGCTTATCAAAGCCGGTTCGGGCGCATTGACCTTTGGTGTACCGAGTTCACCGGGGGTTCCAGAAGTACTCGCACAGCACACCGTTACCCTGCCATTTAATGATTTGGCCGCACTGGAACGCGCGTTCGCCGAATTAGGCGATGAAATTGCCTGCGTTATCACTGAGCCGGTGACCGGCAACATGAACTGCGTGCTGCCCGAGCCCGGTTATTTAGAAGGTATGCGCGCATTATGCAGTGCCAACGGTGCTATTTTAATTTTTGATGAGGTGATGACCGGCTTTCGTTTCGGTACCGGCTGTGCACAAGGCTATTTGGGTATTACGCCCGACCTAACTTGCTTTGGTAAAGTCATTGGCGGTGGCATGCCCGTGGGTGCCTTTGGGGGTAAGCGCGAAATCATGTCGCATATTTCACCACTGGGGCCGGTTTATCAGGCGGGAACCTTGTCGGGCAATCCTGTGGCGATGTCAGCGGGGCTCGCAGCAATGAATATTATTTCTCGTGAGGGATTCTACGAGCCGCTATTTAGGCGAACGCAAGCAATCTGTGAAGGCATGCAGTCCGCGGCGAACAAGGCCGGCGTGCCGTTTACCACTAATCATTTGGGCACCATGTTCGGTGGCTTTTTTACCGAAGATGCCAAAGTGACTGAGTACAGCCAAGTTATCAACAGTGATACCGCAGCCTTCAGCCGGTTCTTTCACGGCATGTTAGATGGCGGTGTATATTTGGCTCCAGCTTCCTTTGAAGCGGGATTTATGTCATCGGCACACACAGATTCAGACATTGAGATGACGATCGCGGCGGCTGCCTCTGCCTTTGCTACACTTTGAGCATCCATTAGCACAATACTTATGACCGATAGACGCGTAACCACAGGATAAGTTTATGACCAGCGCTAGCCATAGAGGTCCGTTTCCCGCCACCCGCATGCGCCGCGTACGGGCGACAGCTTTTGCTCGCGCATTGGTGGCAGAAAACAAGCTGACCGAAGCAGACTTAATTTATCCCATTTTCGTGCTAGACGGTGAGAACCAGCGGCAAGCCGTAACGTCCATGCCTGGTGTTGAACGTCTCAGCATTGATCTACTGGTCGATCTGGCACATGAGGCCGTGGCGCTGGGCATCCCAGCTTTTGCATTATTCCCCGTGGTCGATCAGTCAGAAAAATCGCTATTGGCAGAAGCCGCCTATGCCGACGACGGCTTAGTGCAGCGCGCTGTGCGCGCATTGAAGGCAGCGGTACCCCGTCTCGGTGTAATCACCGACGTGGCATTGGATCCTTACACGACGCACGGTCAGGACGGCATCATCGACGATCATGGTTATGTCCTCAATGACATAACGACAGCAACACTGGTTAAGCAGGCGCTGTCTCACGCCGCCGCTGGCGCGAATATCGTCGCCCCCTCTGACATGATGGATGGTCGTGTTGGCGCTATCCGTGCAGGACTAGAGCAGGCGGGCCATATCAATACGCTCATCCTGTCATATGCGGCTAAATACGCTTCAAGTTATTACGGACCGTTTCGCGATGCAGTAGGCTCATCTGGCAATTTAAACGGTGGCGATAAAAAAACCTATCAAATGGATCCCGCGAATAGCGACGAGGCCATCCATGAATGTGCACTCGATCTTGAGGAAGGCGCTGACATGATTATGGTCAAGCCGGGCATGCCGTACCTGGATGTTGTCCGGCGAGTAAAAGATGAATTGCGGGTGCCCACCTTTGCGTATCAAGTGAGCGGCGAATACGCCATGCATCAAGCGGCTTTCAGCGCGGGTTGGTTGGATCGAGATGCCGTCATACTGGAATCCCTAATGGCGTTCAAACGCGCTGGTGCAGACGCTATTTTGACTTACTTCGCCCTCGATGCTGCGCGACTTTTGCAGGCGCAGCGATCAGCCTGACTCCCACTATGCCTCATCTTTTTCTTATTTTTGCTGCAGCCTTATTCGCGACCTCAGCCATGGCGCAACCCGATGTCGGTTGCGAATGTCTTTGGCAGGGTAGCTTTGCAGAAATAGCCGATAACAGTGATGTCATCGTGCTTGGCGAGGTCGTCGCGGTCAAAGGCAATGCGATTGACCTAGCAATCGAAGCACAACTGCAGGGTGCAGTGTATTTCGACCCTATGCGAATCTGGATGAAGGCCAAAGATTACTGCCGACCTGAAGTAGCACGATTCTCTCAAGGTAGCCGCTGGATTTTTGCGCTACAGCGAATCGATTCGGTGCCCGCTGGAGGCTTCGATCCGTCGACCCCTAATGTCAGCTATGGTCGCAAAGGCGACTGGCAACTATCGAGCTGCGGCGGCTACTTCCTAGCGGTAACGGGCGAGACCGTACGGGGCAATCTTGTACCCAGCATGACGCGCTGGGATGACAACCCTAAAATGCAGCCTGTGCTCGTTGATTTGATCAGTGCCTTTATCGATGGCCGGGCCGAGATCGCAGATCTCGAGGCAGCCGTTGTGGAAGACCCTGCGCTTAAGGCATTAAAACTGAATACGCGAAGCTTTCTGCGCGGCCAAGAGGATTTCTTTTCTACAGAAACGCCCGCGATTAACCCCTCTCTGAATGAGGTTATACCTAGCGATGAAATCTCTGAGATAGGCAGTCCCACAGACGCGCCTTTGAACACCCAGCCCGACGCGGCTAACGCCGAAGGGACCCCTCAGACAAATCCCAAGCCACACTAAATGACCATCGATACCGTGACTTACGATGTCGCATCAACATATGGACATAATGATTCCCGTCAAATAGATCCGGCCTTTAACCTATAGCGGCGGCGCACAACTCATCAATCATCATAAGTGATAAGCCCCAAATACGGCGATCTTGAAACAAATAAGAATCAGACTCGACCTGCTGACCCTGCCACTCCCAATTCATGGTTGTCCGGTGGGCGCCATCTTGCAGAAAACTGAGCGGCACCCAGATCACCTCATCGACTTCATAGTTGAGTTCGAAAACTACGGACTCTCGTAAAGCAAAAACAAAGGGTGCAACCAATATTTCAGGACGATCGGGTCGCCAACCGGTGTTCACCTCGCCCAACGCACAAATTAATTCTGCGCATTCATCGAGCTCAACACCCACTTCTTCCCAAGTCTCGCGCTTAGCGCAATGGAGGTCATCGCGGTCTTCTGGATCGCGACGCCCACCGGGGAAACCCATATGTCCAGACCATGGGTCTCCCTCTCGTGTCGCTCTACGGATCATCAGCATTTCTACATCGTCATCTGCCTGGCGTAATAAAATAGCGACTGCCGCCCGCTTTTGAACAGGGCCGAACTCACGAATGGGCTTAGCATGTTGGTGCAAATGTTTTTCTAACTGTATAAGAGAGCTAATCATTGGCCTGCGATTATGTTGATGGGCGAGTTGGGTGATGCGGTGCCGCCGAAAGACGAAATCCACTACCTCCAACGCACTTAAAGCACGGGAACATACCCAGATAAAACTGTTCTTGAGAACAGAATAACCCACCTAAACACATAATAGCGACGCAACTGCGGCAGCTTTTTACAGGGGTGGATCCAATCGATTGTCTAGCGTGTCATTGACTCGAAACCATCCCGCTACCGAATATCGATCCCTGGAGGCCATTAAAACTTCATGTGGGATTTCCTCAGAAAGAAACAACACGACTGTGCCGAGCGCCGGCGTCACCTTAACGAACGACTCCCGCGCATGCTCCGTGGCATACATCGCCAACTCGCCGCCTTGATCTGGCAGCCAGCCGCGATTGAGATAAGCGACCAATGACACACGTCGATTCGAACGGCCGCGAAAAGCATCCAGATGGCGGCGATAAAATCCACCGGGCGCATAGTGCGCAAGCTGACACTCGAAGTCGAATAACCCCAAGAACAGACGCTCATTCAGTGCCAAACGAAGTACCTGCATAGCGTCAAACCATTCTGCTAGCACAGGATCCTGTGGATCAAGCCAAGTAATTCGATCGCGACGGACAAACACATTGCTTTGCTGATCATCCCCTCGCCCAACTTCTGCAGGACGCAGCTCCGCCTCTTTCTTATCAAAAGCGTGGATTAGTGCCATCACTATGGGGCTGGGCAATAGATTGGGCAAAACGCAATAGCCGCGCGCATAGAGACCCTCAGCAATGTTATCCAGCGGTAGCCAGGCATTGATGTCTGTGACCGAAATTTCACTCGACGACATAGTTTTGCATCTCAAACGCTGAAATCAGCCATAAAGCTTTATAGGCTTGTATCAATTTATAGTCGATCAGCGATAATCCTTATTTTTACCGGAGCAAATAACGTGACGCACTATACCGCTTATGCCATTGGGGCCGCATTGGTCGACACCGAAATCGAAGTAACCGACCAGCAGCTAGTCGAAATGGGGGTTGAAAAAGGCGTCATGACACTGGTCGACGAGGCACGACAGCGCGAGTTACTCGACCACTTGCAAGAACATATGATTCGCGCCAGCCATGCCAGTGGCGGCAGTGCAGGTAACAGCATGATCGCCACCGCCCTTTTTGGGGCACCGACATTTATGAGTTGTAAGGTAGCCGCAGATAACGACGGTGACATCTATCTAGCCGACCTCGAGACTTCAGGCGTCGACCACGGCCTGCATGACAAGCGACAAGCAGGGACTACCGGCAAGTGCTTAGTACTTATCTCTGCCGACGCCGAACGCAGCATGAACACATTTCTAGGCACATCAGAAACGCTATCTATTTATGAGATTGATGAATCCGCCATCGTGAATTCACGCTGGGTGTATCTCGAAGGCTACCTAGTGACTTCTGAGACCGGCCACGCGGCGGCCGTGCGCACGCGTGAAATAGCCGAGGCGCACGGCGTCAAGACTGCTGTCAGCTTTTCCGATCCCGGCATGGTTACTTATTTCCGCGACAACATGAACACCATGCTCGGAGACGGTGTAGATCTGGTATTCTGTAACGAGGCAGAAGCGCTCGAGTGGGGACAAACTGATTCGATCGACGAAGCGATGGCCGCCATCAGGGTCGTTGCAAAAACATTTGTAATCACTCGCGGTGCTGCAGGTGCCATTGCTTTCGATGGTATTAACACCTTTGAAGTTGCCGCGCATAAGGTCGACGCGATCAATACCAATGGCGCCGGCGACATGTTCGCAGGTGCATTTTTGTACGCACTACATCGAGGTGAAGACTATCGTCGCGCGGCAGAGTTTGGTGCCCGTGCCGCTGCTGAAGTGGTGCAGTTTTTTGGACCAAGGCTGACAGTCAGCCAATGCCAGGCACTGCGCTTGGCATATTTTGGCGACTAACTGTGTTTTATCGTGGTGCTCTTTAGTGTCGGTGTTTACAATCAATAAAGCGCATTAAACGCTATCGGTTGGAACTAAATGTCCCCGTGGTGCGTCCATCAATAGGGGTCGACTGGCAGAAATGATTGAACAAGCGGGGTTATAAGCCCTGTCTGTGCAGAAAAATACCATTCCGCCAACCACCAACCTGCCCTAAGCTACCAGGATTATTCAGGAGACGAGCATGAGTCAAAATAACGTCAAGCCAGAGATCAAAAAAGACCCGCTGTATCAAATGCTACGGCAAGAAGATGTTAAAGCCTTTAACGACAGTCGCGCTCAGCTCGATACCAGCCAATTAAAAAGTGGTGATTATCGCGGCCGAGACTTACGCAACATGGACGCGCGCGGGCTGGACTTTTCGAATGCTTATTTTCGAAATACAGACCTCAGTGGAATTGATTTTCGCGAGACAAACCTCGAGGGCGCCAGCTTGATGGATGCGAAAGTATCGGGAGTTTATTTCCCCGACCAACTCAGTCCCGAAGAGATACGCCTGTCTTTAGACACGGGTAGTCGTATGCGGTATAGCAAATAAGCGTGAGATTGATACGCGGCATTAGCTTTACTCGGCTGCTGACAGGCAGTGTCCTGGGAATACTATTGTGTTTGAACGGTACGCCGCCGGCTTTAGCTCAAGGTGGTCTAGCCGCTTTTTCACAGAGTCAAAATAATTTCCTTTCCGTAGATCAGGCCTATCAGCTGGCCGTCGAACAGATCGACGCGCAGACGATACGGCTCTATTGGCAAATCACCGACGGGTACTATCTGTATCGACACGGTTTTAAGGCTCGGCTGACCGACGAGACGGGCGCTGTAGCCGGTGCGCTGACTATTCCTGATGGCCTGAAAAAAACTGATGAATTTTTCGGTGATGTCGAAGTGTATTACAGCAGCGCCGATCTACACTTCTCTAGTGAGCGACCTTTTGGCACCGCTAAGCTAGCCGTTACCTCGCAGGGCTGCGCCGATGCAGGGTTATGTTATCCGCCCAATACGCAGGTTTTTACGGTAGAAAACGGCGGCATCACTGCAGGAGAACCGCCGTTTCTCAGTGCCATAGGTAATACTACGCCGAGCAACTCCCCCACACTAAGCCTTGCACAGGACCTCTCTGAACCGGGCAATGACAGTCCGATAGACGACGGCGATCTAACATTGATCGGCGCATTATTTTTAGCGTTTCTAGGGGGCTTAATTCTCAACACCATGCCCTGTGTTTTCCCCATTCTGTCTTTAAAAGTATTGGGCTTTGCAACCGGCGACCCCGCTCAACATCGCCGCCATGGCTGGTTTTATCTCAGCGGTGTGGTGGCGAGCTTTGTCGCGGTTGCGTCAGTCCTGATTGCTCTGCAGAGTGCAGGTCGGTTGATTGGCTGGGGCTTCCAGTTACAGACGCCGGCGGTGGTGATCGCGCTGGCTTACCTATTCACCGCGATGGGTTTATCGCTATCAGGTGTCGTTCAGCTCGGCTCAGGACTCATGAATATAGGCGGCGCACTAGCCGGTCAAAGCGGTAATAAAGGCAGCTTTTTTACCGGTGTTTTAGCTGTCGTTGTCGCCAGCCCATGCACGGCACCTTTTATGGGCTCAGCGCTCGGCTTTGCACTAACACAGCCGCCAATTCTAGCCTTATTGGTTTTCGTCGCACTCGGTGTTGGCATGGCCTCCCCCATGGTCTTGTTGAGTTATAGCCCTGCCGCTAGAAACCTTCTACCTAAGCCTGGTGCTTGGATGGAAACCCTTAAGGAATTACTGGCTTTCCCCCTATACGCCACCGCTGTATGGCTGCTTTGGGTCGCGGGTAAACAGGCTGGCATAGATACCATGGCCGCGGCATTAGCAGGACTCGTCATGCTTGCGCTTGGCCTCTTCTTATATCGCGGCAGCGTCTTGCGGAGAACCTTCGCGGTGATTTGTATCGCAGCTGCTATTGCGCTGGCTGGTGTGCGCGGCCCTGCGCCTAATGATGACATTAGCCGCCATGATGACGCCACCGTACCCTGGTCAACGGATGCGCTGGCCGCACTGCGTGATAAAGGTGCGCCGGTCTTCGTGGACGTGACCGCCGATTGGTGTATTACCTGCATCGCCAATGAGCAGGCCGTGCTGTTCACGCCGGCGATGATTGCAGCTTTTGCAGACAGTGGTGTCACCTACATGGTGGCCGACTGGACTAACTACGATGCGGATATCGGTACCTTTGTAAAGTCTCACGGGCGCAACGGCATTCCGTTATATGTAATGTATCCCGCAGGCAGTGGATCGACACCCGTTATACTGCCCCAACTACTGACGAAATCCACGGTAATCGAAGCACTCGCATCGGCACGCTAAATCCTACCGGGAGATATTTATCGGCGTATAATAGCGAGCAGCGCCGACTGGAGAATGCATATGCCCAAGGCTACATCCCTAAGTACATCTTCACTGCTTACAGCGATCGCTGCCGCGACACTGTTACCTATATCCGACGCGTGGGCAGCGCTGTCGGTCAGCGATGCGTGGTTGCGCGCCATGCCACCCACACAAACAATGACCGCAGGCTATGCCGCGGTGATCAATAACGGTCCGTCAGCCGTCACCATCACAGGCGCCAGTAGTGATATCGCGCCGATGGCCGAACTTCATATGACGATGCAAGAAGGTGAGTCAGTGCGCATGGTGGCGCTACCCTCTATTAAATTGGCGCCAGGTGAACGCTTTGTTTTCGCGCCAGGCGGCGCGCATATCATGCTCATGAATATTCCCAATATGCCTGTAGCAGAAAGTGTCGTTCAACTTTGCTTCAGCTTAGAGAACAATGAAACTAGCTGCGCTGACGCCACTGTTCAGCGCAACGCACCCAACAACCAAGACAGGCCATCGCACAATATGCAGCATGACCATCACGGTCATCATAGCGATAGCAAATAGCTGAGCGCGCAGAAAACCGCGAAGACCAACACGGAGATCAACGGGCAAACTGGTCCGTCTAGATAGGGATATCGTCATGGCAATCATGGAACCGATTAAGCGCTTTTTCAGCCATTTAAAAGACACAATGACCCTCACCGGCTTTGACTACGCCGAGTCGAATCTTGGCCGCTGGCTAGCGGGCGGCACGGTCCTCTACGTGATTACAATGAGCGGCTTTGGTCTGTGGTGGAGCAGTGCGCCATCGCCGTTTGATGTGCGGGCAAACGCGATTAGTCAGGCGTCATTAACCAATCAAGACGTCGTAACTGGCACCGCCACTACAGCGGCCTTGATTCAGGTGATCGACACACTACTTGAGAAGAACGGTGGCTATATCCACAACGACATTATGCCACCAGGCGTCTTTATGGATAACATGCCCAACTGGGAGTACGGCGCGCTGGTGCAATCGAGAGACCTCGCCAGAGCGTTGCGCGAAGTGCTCAGCCGATCACAGTCGCAATCTAAGGAAGATGTCGATTTAACGCTAGCCGAGCCGCGCATAAACTTTCAATCAGATAGCTGGGCACTACCTGCATCGGAGGGTGAATACCGCGATGCACAAAGATATTTGCTGGCCTATTTAAAACGGCTCCCAGAGCGTAGCGAGGATAGCGCGCAGTTTTACGCGCGCGCAGACAATTTGCGACACTGGCTCAGTATGGTGCAGAAACGACTGGGCAGTTTATCGCAGAGACTGTCCGCCAGTGTTGGGCAGCGTCGGTTGAATACTGATCTCGCGGGAGATCCAGCGGCATCACAGTCAACGAACGAGCCGTCAGAGCGGGAAATTCGTACCCCTTGGGGTGAAGTCGATGATGTCTTTTATGAAAGTCGTGGTGCCGCATGGGCACTGACCCACTTCTTAAAAGCGGCCGAAATCGACTTTGCCGATGTTTTACAAAAGAAAAATGCGCTGGTGAGCCTGCGACAAATCATCCGTGAACTCGAGGCGACTCAAGTTACCATCTGGAGCCCGATGATTCTTAACGGTTCGGGTTTTGGCGTCTGGGCGAATCACTCGCTGGTGATGGCCTCTTATATCTCTCGAGCCAACGCCGCATTGATCGACCTCAGCGACTTACTGGCGCAAGGCTAAGTCGACGTATAAACAAAGTTTGCGGGGCGTGGCATAGACTGATTGTCTACACAGGTAGCAAACAGTCCATTAGGGAAAATACGCGGCTTTTGTTTAGCCGGCGTACTCACCCTTCAACAGTACCCATCCGTCCAAATCATTGGCCGCAGATAGCGTGAGCTCGGGCATATAGGACTCGATCAACCCTTGCGCCTGGTCAGCCAGCAAGCCAGCCAATAGAAGAGACCCACCCGGTTTCAGTAGCGCTTTCAACTTTGGCGCCAGTAGTGTCAAAGGTCCGGCCAGGATGTTAGCGACAACCACATCCACCTGACCTTGCCATGCAGTCGCGTCAAACTCATCCGATAAATAGACACTAAAGCGACCGGCTTCAATGTCATTGCGCGCTGCATTAGTGTTACTGGCGGTAATCGCCTGTGGATCATTGTCGACCCCCACGGCAACGCTGGCACCCAGTTTGATCGCGGCGATAGCTAAAATACCAGTGCCGCAACCATAGTCGACAACAGACATCCCCGGTTCAATTAATGCATCTAGCTGCCCAAGGCACATGGCCGTAGTCGGATGTGTACCCGTACCAAAAGCCAATCCGGGGTCGAGCATGACATTGACCGCATCGGGTTTTGGCGGTGGAGTCCAACTGGGACAGATCCATAACCGCGGACCCATTTGCATAGGATGAAAGCTGTCCATCCAAGCACGCTCCCAGTCTTGATCGGGCACATACGTCGGTGCGTCATCAAGACGGCTGCATAATGCTCTGGGAACCGCCGCGATTACTTCGGTTAAATCTAGCCCAATGGGGAAAAGCGCCACAAGCTTTACGTTCTGCCAAAGGGGCGTCTCACCCGGGCCAGGCTCTAGGAGTGGCTCGTCGGCGTTGTCGAGCAAGGTGATCGCAACCGCGCCAGACTCAAATAAATACGCCTCTAGAGCCTCAACATGAGCGCCCTGAGTATCGATTGCGAATTCTTGCCAGCCCGCCTCGGTCAATGTTCGCTTTCCAATTTGCTTTCCAAATAATGAATGCTGACACCGCCAGCCTGAAATGCTGGGTCGACAACCAATTCGCGATGTAACGCCGCATTAGTACGAATGCCTTCCACCACCAACTCGTCAAGTGCCCCGCGCATTTTTGCCAGCGCTGACTCACGTGTATCACTGTGGGTAATCAGCTTGCCAATCAGGCTGTCGTAATGAGGTGGCACGGTATAACCGTTGTAGATATGAGAATCGACCCTAACACCCGGACCACCGGGTGCATGGAAGGTGTTGATTTTTCCTGGGGAAGGCAAAAAGTTGCGCGGATCCTCGGCATTAATACGACATTCAAAGGCGTGACCGCGGAACTGGATATCTTCCTGCCTCATCGAGAGCTTTTGATTGGAGGCAATCAACAATTGCTCACGGACAATATCGATACCGGTGATCATTTCGGTCACGGGATGCTCTACTTGCACACGTGTATTCATCTCGATGAAGTAGAAGCCACCGTCTTCGTAGAGAAACTCAAAGGTGCCAGCACCGCGATAACCCATTTCGATACAGGCATTCACGCAAGAATTACCCACTTCGTCTCGCAACGCCTGAGGAATCCCGGGGGCAGGCGCTTCTTCCAAAACTTTTTGATGTCGACGCTGTAGCGAGCAATCTCGGTCACCTAGGTGCACCGCGTTACCCTGACCATCGGCCAGTATCTGAACTTCAATATGCCGCGGCCGCTGAAGATACTTTTCCATATAAACCACAGGCGAGCCAAAAGCGGCCTGCGCCTCGGATTTAGTCACTTCGATCGAGCTCAGTAAGACTTCTTCGTTATGCACCACGCGCATACCGCGACCACCGCCACCTGCCGATGCCTTGACGATAACCGGATAACCAATATCTCGCGCAATGCGCAGCACTTCATCGGCGTCATCGGGCAGCGCACCCGCTGAACCCGGCACAGTTGGCACGCCAGTGCGGTTCATGGTTTGTTTTGCAGAGACCTTATCGCCCATCAGACGAATAGTTTCGGCCCGGGGGCCTATAAAGACAAAGCCACTGTTCTCGACTTGCTCAGCGAAGTCGGCATTCTCCGCCAAAAAACCGTAACCTGGGTGTATGGCATCCGCGTTTGTCAGTTCAGCCGCACTGATAATGGCAGGGACATTTAAATAGCTAAGCGTCGAAGGCGGCGGACCGATACACACGGCCTCGTCGGCCAAACGAACGTGTTTGAGATCGCGATCCGCGGTGGAGTGTACCGCCACCGTCTGAATACCAAGCTCCTTACAAGCGCGCAAAATCCGCAGAGCAATCTCGCCGCGGTTTGCGATCAATACCTTCTCAAGCATGGATCAATCCCTCAATGGATGCGGCCCAACGTATTAAACGAAAGGTCCGTCGAAAACGGTAAGGCGCGCAGCCATCAACAGACGACGCGCCAAAAACGATTAATTAATAGTAATCAGTGGCTGATCAAACTCCACAGGCTCACCGTTCTCAGCATGAATCGCTGTAACGGTACCTGAACGATCGGCTTCTATTTGGTTCATCATTTTCATGGCTTCAACGATACAAAGCGCATCACCGACCCGCACCGCCTGCCCCACTTCGACAAATGATGGGGAGTCAGGACTGGGTGATCGATAAAAAGTCCCCACCATGGGTGACAGCACAGCGTTATCTGTAGAAACAGCAGCGGGGGCTGCGGCCTCTACCGATGGGGGCGCGGCAGCAGGCGCCGCAGCCGGCGCAGCAGCAGGTGCCATAGGTTGCTGCACATAGTTCATAGGCACCATCGTGTTCGCACTGCCATTACGACTTATACGTACCGATTCTTCGCCCTCTTTGATCTCGATTTCGGCAATATTTGACTCTTCGAGGAGCTCTATTAATTTTTTTACTTTGCGAATATCCATCTTGGACCTCGTTAGTCTGTAGCTTGCTGTGCTAAATGATGAAGTGCCGCCGCCAGTGCGCAATCGTAGCCAAAAGACCCCAAGCCACAAATAACGCCCTCGGCAATATCTGAAAAATAACTGTGCCGCCGAAAGGCTTCACGCGCATGTACATTAGATAGATGCACTTCAATAAATGGAATGGCAACCCCTGAAAAAGCGTCACGAAGTGCCACGCTTGTATGGGTGAAACCCGCTGGATTGATCACAATAAATTTAGTGCCTTGCGCCTTGGCGCTGTGCACGACATCAATCAGTTCGTGCTCCGCATTGCTTTGTAAACAACGCAGAGAGACGCCAGCGCGATCGGCTTCGGCGAGCAATCTCGTATTAATCATATCTAAAGTCTCATGGCCGTAAACTTCTGGCTCACGCGTCCCTAAAAGATTCAGATTGGGTCCGTGTAACAACAAGATCTCGGACATTGATACCTCCATACCATCGATCGCTAGCGCAAAGGTCGTTATAGCCCTTACATCGTCGATTGTAGATTTTCACAGAGTGTCGCCCAGGATATAAACGGTGTCTAGCCATTTACCGAATAAACCCACTTTTACCGTATTTTTACAGAAGATGGCCGCCAAATCACGGTATTAAGAACATGTCAGTCTGTTTTAAGGGCATTTAGCCTGCCGCTGGACAACACGCAAAGTTACTTGTTAGCAAGCCCGGAAATTGGCGGTATATGCTAGCCATGCGCCCTATCTTGGTGTGACCGAGCGCCACAGGATAGGACCAGTAATATTGCGCCTACCGACAATTGTTCGCACACCGAACCGGCAAACCGAATGCGCTTGTCCGCGGTAAGTTGGCGAAAAAATAACCAATTACCCTTCAAACCATGATGCCACAGGAGTAGACTCTGCTGTCCCTTAACCGCCAATTCAATGATGCTGCAAATAGGCCCTTATCAGCTGAGCAATAACGTGGTGCTAGCCCCAATGGCTGGCGTCACCGACCTGCCTTTTCGAGAACTCTGCCTAGAACTCGGAGCGGGGTTAGCCGTGGCTGAAATGCTCACCGCGGACCCATCACTGCGCGAGACGCGTAAAAGCCAGCTGCGTCGGCAGCATTCGAAAAAAGCAGCGCTACGGTCGGTACAAATTGTGGGGAGCGACCCCGAACTGCTGGCGAACGCCGCGCGCCGGAATGCCGAAGACGGTGCGGATATTATCGATATTAATATGGGTTGCCCCGCTAAAAAGGTCTGCAAGAAGGCCGCTGGGTCAGCGCTTTTAGCCAATGAGGCATTGGTCGCAGAAATTTTGAATCACGTCGTCGCTGCTGTCGATGTTCCGGTAACGCTTAAAATTCGTACCGGCAGTAGTCGAGATCATCGCAACGGGGTCAATATCGCGCGCATTGCCGAAGACGCGGGTATTCAAGCGCTGGCGGTCCATGGACGAACCCGCGCCGACAAATTTAACGGTGTCGCTGAGTACGACACGATAGCCGCCATTGTCGATGCCGTGTCAATTCCGGTGCTTGCCAACGGTGATATCGATTCGGTTATCAAGGCACAACAGGTTCTGAGCCATACCGGCGCCGCAGGCGTGATGATTGGTCGCGCGGCCAACGGCCGTCCTTGGTTGCCGGGTCAAATAGCGGCCTCGATCGCTACCGGCGTATTAATACCGTCACCCAGTGTTGGCGAACAACTTGCACTGATGCACCGTCACGTCGCTGCACTGCATGATTTTTATGGTGAATTTATGGGCGTGCGCATCGCCCGTAAGCACGTTGGATGGTTTCTCGAAGCCCTGCTAACACAGGACACTTTTTTTACCTGGAAGCACCGCTTCAATCCCCTCAAGACCCCTATTGAACAATTTAATTTTCTCGATCAACTCGCGGATGACTCAATCACTATCGCGTCATCTAAACCTAAAATCAGCCCTATAGAAATCGCCGCATGAATAACAAAAAAAAGACAGGCAATATCGAGCAAACAACATCAGAATCTTCCACCCCGCCGGCCCCCTTACGCGAGAGTGCTCACATAGCAATTCGGCACTTTCTTAGCCAGCTTGCCGACCAGCCAGCGACAGGATTGTTTGACATTGTTGTCGCACAAGTAGAAGAACCGCTGCTCCGTGAGATTATGGCGTTTACGCAAAACAATCAGAGCAAAGCTGCGGCAATGCTAGGCTTAAATCGCGGCACATTGCGCAAGAAGTTAAGACAGTACAGTTTATTGGAAGTCGATACCGACCAACGCTAACCGAAGGACCTAAAAGATGACAGACCTGCAGCTCACCCCCGTTCGCCGCGCTTTAATCAGCGTATCGGACAAAACTGGCATTGTTGCATTTGCCCAAGCGCTGGTTGAACACGGGGTTGAAATTCTCTCTACCGGCGGCACGTTTAAAGCGCTAAAAGAGGCTGGCGTCAGTGTTACAGAAGTCTCGGACTACACGGGTTTCCCAGAGATGATGGACGGTCGAGTCAAAACGCTACACCCAAAAATTCACGGTGGCGTTTTGGGTCGCCGAGGTACCGATGATGCGGTCATGCACTCGCACGGTATTAATCCTATAGATATGGTTGTGGTCAACTTATATCCCTTCGAGGCAACCGTGGCTAAACCCGGGTGCACCCTTGAGGATGCGATCGAAAATATTGATATCGGCGGGCCGACGATGGTACGGGCGGCCGCTAAAAACCATCGTGACGTAACGATTATCGTCGATACCGGGGACTACAATTGCGTCCTTGAAGAAATGGCGGCACACGGCGGTCATACGGCATATAAAACCCGCTTTGATCTTGCCATTAAGGCGTATGAACACACCGCAGGCTACGACGGTGCAATAGCCAATTATTTTGGCCGTCTCGTCGATGGCGGCAGTCACGATTTTCCCCGCACCTTTAATTTACAGTTCCACAAAGCCCAAGAGATGCGCTACGGCGAGAACCCACATCAGAAAGCGGCATTTTACAAAGAGGCCACCATTGGAGAAGTCGGTATTGCTCAGGCCGTTCAGCTACAAGGCAAAGCATTGTCATATAACAATGTAGCCGATACCGATGCGGCGCTTGAATGCGTCAAGAACTTTGACGCCCCCGCCTGTGTGATTGTAAAGCACGCGAATCCATGCGGCGTGGCGGTTGCTGGCAATTTACTCGAAGCCTATAAACTGGCGTTTGAAACCGATCCTGAATCAGCATTTGGCGGTATAATTGCCTTTAACCAAATCCTCGACGGCGATACCGCTAAAGCAATCGTAGCTCAGCAATTTGTTGAGGTCATTATTGCACCCGACGTCACACCAGAGGCCGAGGCGGCTGTTGCCGCTAAGGCCAATGTCCGGCTACTTAAAACCGGCGAGTGGGGGCGGCCTAAACCAGCTCGCGACTTCAAACGTGTCAATGGTGGCTTACTGGTTCAAGATCGTGACGACGGTATGATCAGTCGTGAAAATTTACAGGTCGTTAGCAAACGCCAACCCACCGAACAAGAATGGCAGGACCTGCTGTTTGCTTGGAAGGTCGCAAAATTCGTCAAATCTAACGCCATCGTCTATGCAGCTAACCACCGAACAATTGGCGTCGGCGCAGGTCAGATGTCGCGTATCAACTCAGCACGTATCGCTGCAATTAAAGCCGAGCACGCCAACCTCCAAGTTGCCGGTGCGGTCATGGCATCCGATGCCTTTTTCCCGTTTCGCGATGGTATCGACAATGCGGCCGAGCGCGGCATTGCTGCGGTAATCCAGCCCGGCGGATCAATTCGCGATGAAGAGGTCATCGCCGCCGCAGATGCCGCCGGTATGGCGATGGTCTTCACCGGCATGCGTCACTTTCGTCACTGAGGTTAGTACATGAATATTTTAGTTATTGGCGGTGGTGGTCGTGAACATGCGTTGTCCTGGAAATTGGCGCAATCAGAAGCGGTCACTAAAGTCTTCGTGGCGCCAGGCAATGCAGGCACGGCTCGCGAAACTAAGCTCGAAAATATTGCCATCGATGTCATGGATTTTGTGGCATTAGCCAATTTTGCCAGCGCTCAAGGCGTGACGCTAACGGTAGTTGGGCCCGAGGCACCGCTAGTCGAAGGGGTGGTCGACTACTTTACCGGCCGGGGTCTGCCCTGCTTTGGTCCGACTAAGGGCGCGGCTCAGCTCGAGGGCTCTAAGGCCTTTACCAAAGATTTCTTGGCGCGCCATGATATCCCAACCGGCTACTACGGCACCTTTACAGATACCGACGCAGCCGTGGCGTTCGTGCGCGAACACGGTGCGCCCATCGTGATTAAGGCCGACGGCCTCGCGGCAGGTAAAGGCGTTATCGTCGCCGAAACCCTGCAGCAAGCTGAAGACGCCATTGTCGATATGCTGTCAGGCAACGCCTTTGGTGATGCGGGCTGTAGAGTGGTCGTTGAAGAATTTTTACCTGGCGAGGAAGCGAGCTTTATCGTCATGGTCGATGGCAAAAATGTGCTCCCTATGGCAACCAGCCAAGACCACAAGCGAATTGGTGAGGGCGATACAGGGCTCAATACCGGCGGCATGGGCGCCTACTCTCCCGCCCCGGTGGTGACCCCAGCTATTTTTGAGCGGGTCATGTCACAGATAATCGAACCCACGGTGCGCGGTATGGCCGCCGAAGGTAACGACTATACGGGGTTCTTATATGCGGGTTTGATGATCGATACCGAGGGCAACCCGCGCGTCATTGAATACAACTGTCGCTTTGGAGACCCTGAGACGCAGCCCATTATGATGCGGCTGCAGAGCAATCTCGATGAACTCTGCTCAGCGGCCCTCGCAGGAACGCTCGATCAAATGACAATCAGCTGGGATCCACGTCCTGCGTTAGGTGTCGTACTTGCGGCCGGCGGCTATCCCGGTGATTACGGCAAAGGACAAATCATTACCGGCCTCGACGCGCCACAAGTCGCTGATGTAAAGGTATTTCACGCCGGTACGCGCCTACAGGGCGACGATGTCGTCACTAATGGCGGGCGTGTTTTATGCGCGACGGCACTGGGGGACGATATCGCCAAGGCCCAGCTTCACGCTTATATTGCGGCCGATCAAATTCAATGGGACGGCATAACACTCCGGCGCGATATTGGTTGGCGCGCCATCGAGCGTTATAGTCAGTCTTAAGCCACTCAAAAAGCATAATTTTATGTCATCCCGTGAACTCACCCCAGTTGATCGCTTACTTACCGGAGCCGACGCCATGCTCCGCACGCTATCGCAACGTAGCGCGAAAGCGTTGCGTCCATCGCCCGCTCAAGGGCATAGCGAAGCGTCGCTTAGCAGCAATGAACAACGGCATACGGCAGGTTTGATGCGGGTTAATCATACGGGTGAGGTCTGCGCCCAGGCGTTGTACCAAGGTCAAGCACTCACAGCAAGACGAGCGGCAATTCGAGAAGAAATGCAGCATGCCGCGCAAGAAGAAATTGATCACCTAGTCTGGTGTGCAGAGCGCCTGACAGAACTCAATGCTCGCCCCTCGGCCTTGAATCCTTTGTGGTATGGCATCTCATTGGCGCTGGGCGCAGCTGCCGGCGCCATTAGTGACAAAGTGAGTCTTGGATTTGTTCACGCCACCGAAGAACGCGTCGCAGAACATTTGCGCACACACCTTAAGTCGCTGCCGGAGCAAGATCGAAAGTCGCAACTTATTTTGCAGCAGATGCTCGAAGATGAAGAGCGGCATGGGGCCAATGCGCTAAAAGCAGGTGGTGTCGAATTTCCACGCCCAATCAAAGACGCCATGTCTGCCGTTTCGCAACTGATGACGCAAACGAGTTATCGGTTTTAACTATTTCCACCTACCCTGCCGATGCGCTCAGGGTGCTGACGCTTCCTCAATAGCGTAACTATGTTCCACCTTGACACCCGCACCTGCCAGCATGATAGATGCTGAGCAATACTTCTCGGCGGAAAGCGCCACCGCCCGCTGCACCTGCGCATCTTTCAATGCGAAGCCAGTGACAACAAAATGTAACGTCATCTCTGTAAATACAGCAGGCACTGCATCTGCCCGCTCGGCATGGAGTTCCACGCGGCAGTCAACCACCTGCTGACGTGCCTTTTTCAGCATACTGATGACATCATAAATTGCGCATCCACCCGTACCCAGCAAAATCATTTCCATAGGCCGTAGCGATAAATTCCGCCCCCCTAAATCCTCGGGGCCATCCATAACAACCGAATGTCCTGACCCAGATTCTCCGATAAACATCGCGCCATCTAACCACTTCACGGTACCTTTCATGCATTACTCCATTGCGATAGCGGGCTTTTAGCCAAAATCCTCACAGATCTGTACTAATTGCGCACAGCTAAACAGAATAACACAGCAGCCAAGTAATCCGCCTGCGATGCTGCTGTATGGTATAAAGAAGGCCTAACTGGAACAAAGATACACTGCAAATGAGTAACGTTATCAAACCACAAGTTATAAATCGGATCCCCGAGGTCGAGGCATTTTTGCGCTTTTGCGAACGCAAAACCTTTAAACCACGAGCATCTGTGTTTCACCAAGGTGACACCAGCGACTGCCTCTACCTCATTCTCGACGGTTCGGTATCTGTTGTCGTGGACGATAGTAACGACCCCGAACATGAAATGGTGGTGAGTTACCTTAATCCTGGCGACTTTGTGGGTGAAATGGGTTTATTTGGTGAAGAACAGCGCACTGCGCATTTGGTGGCACGTACTCATTGCGAATTGGCGCGAATTTCATATGACCGCTTTCACCAAGTTCGCAGTCAGTTTCCCGAACTGCTCTATGCGCTGGCATCGCAAATTGGATATCGACTGCGCACCACAACCCGTAAACTGACCAATCTAGCCTTTGTTGACGTGTCGGGTCGAATTGCGCAAACACTCATTGATTTAACCGAGCAACCCGATGCGATGACCCATCCTGAGGGCATGCAGATTCGGGTAACCCGTCAAGAGCTTGGCAAAATCGTTGGCTGTTCTCGAGAAATGGCTGGCCGAGTACTAAAAACCCTTCAACAGGAAGGGCTGATTGATGTTGCCGGCAAGACGATCGTTGTGCGCCGCGAGCCCCGCGATATAGCGACGTCTTAAGCAACCGAGCCCGTTTACTGAAAGAACATTTCACGCAAACGAGTGCCCGGATCAGTGGCGCGCATAAAGGCCTCACCCACTAAAAAGGTATGCACACCCGCATCGCGCATTGCGATCACGTCGTGCGCTGAGTGAATACCACTTTCGGTCACCACTTGTACGCCTTCCGGAATTGCCGACAACAGCTCAGTGGTAGTCGCCAAGCTTGTCTCAAAAGTATGCAGGTCGCGATTGTTGATACCAATCAGTGAAGTCTCTAGCGCCAGCGCTTCATCGAGTTCTGCGCGATCATGAACCTCAACCAGTACATCGAGCCCCACATCTATCGCACAATCATAGAGTTCACGCAGCTGCGTTGTCTCCAGGCATGCGACGATCAAAAGAATGGCATCGGCACCTAAGCTTCGCGCCTCCCATATTTGATAGGGATCTAATGTGAAATCTTTGCGCAACACCGGCAGATCGCATGCCGCACGCGCTTCAACCAAATAGCGATCGTCGCCTTGAAAAAAATCCACATCCGTTAGCACAGAGAGACAGGCCGCCCCACCTGCAGCGTAGCTTGCCGCAATAGCCGCGGCTTCAAAATGCTCTCGAATAACGCCCTTGCTCGGACTCGCCTTTTTTACTTCTGCAATCACGGCGGGCAGCCCTGCTGAAACACGCGTCCTAAGAGCCGCTGTAAAACCACGAACCGGCTGCGCAATGCGCGCATCACGTTCGACATCGATCAACGGACGTCGACTTTTGCGCGCCGCAACTTCCTCTAGCTTACGATCAAAAATCTTTTTGAGCACTGTTGGTGCGTTCATTTTAGTACTCATAGCGCAGACGCCTTGAGCCCGTGCGTAAAAGTCACAAACGCTTCGAGTTTCTCTAGCGCTTGCCCCGTCATAATGACGTCGTCTGCAAGACTAATACCATTGCGTAAGCTTTGGGTAACCCCTGCGGCATAAATGGCTGCACCCGAATTTAATGCGATGATCGATCGCGCTTTTTGAGCGCCCGGTGTCGACTTGTTACCCAAGGCGGCGCGAATCAACGCCGCTGACTGTTGCGCATTATCAACCATCAAACCCTCAAGATTTTGGTGCTCATGTCCGTACTCGGCCGGATCAATATAAAAGCGCTCAACAACACCGTTGCGGAGTTCCCAAACCATTGTCGGGGCCGCTATTGAAATTTCGTCTAGGCCATCGTCACTGTGGAGTACTAATGCATGGCGGCTACCCAGACGGCTCAAAGCCTCAGCAATGGGCTGACAGAGTTCCGCATTAAACACCCCCAAGACCTGTCGCTCGACATGCGCAGGGTTAGTCATAGGGCCCAAAATATTAAACAGTGTACGCATGCCGAGGTCTTTGCGCGGACCGACAGCGTGCTTCATTGCACTGTGGTGCGCCGGTGCGAACATAAACCCAAGACCTACTTCGTCGATACATAGCGCTATCTGATCGGGGGTTAAATCCAGTGGGATACCGAGTGTTTCGAGAACATCCGAACTGCCGCTTGCACTCGACACCGATCGATTACCATGTTTAGCAACCCGTCCGCCGGCCGCGGCAACAACAAATGTCGCAGCAGTCGACACATTGAACAAGTTAGCGCCATCACCGCCGGTCCCCACCAAGTCCACTAAATGTGTTTGATCAACATTTACTCGGGTCGCTAAACCACGCATCACTTCTGCGGCGCCGACAATTTCTTCGATCGTTTCACCACGAATGCGCAACGCAATTAACAGTGCGCCAATTTGCGCAGGCGTTGCTTCGCCTGTCATGACCTCAGTCATAACCTCGCGCATTGTCTTTTGTGACAGTGAGTCACCGTCTACCAACTGCTGTAAAGCTTGCTGGATTGCCATGTAAATTCCCTACTAGTCTGTCTGATAGCCGACTAACGCTCGATAAATCGTCGCAGTAAGTCGTGTCCATGTTGCGATAAAATAGACTCAGGGTGAAACTGTACACCCTCTACGTCTAGCTCGCGATGACGAAGGCCCATAATGGCCTCCATTTCACCAGACGCCGTTTCCGTCCAAGCGGTTATTTCTAGACAGTCTGGCAACGTCTTAGGGTCAACAACGAGACTGTGGTACCGAGTCGCCTCAAACGGGTTCGTGAGATCTTCAAAAACACCGCGATTATGATGATGAATCAAGCTGGTTTTGCCATGCATGACGGTCGCCGCCCGAATAATATCCCCACCGTATGCCGCACCGATACTCTGCTGACCCAGACAGATACCAAAAATTGGCAACTTACCGGCAAAATGCGCAATGGTAGCCATCGAAATCCCAGCCTCTTTGGGTGAACAAGGGCCCGGCGAAATACAAATTTTGTCTGGCGCGAGGGCTTCAATGTCACTGAGCGAAATATCATCATTACGACGCACTTCGACCTCAGCACCTAGCTCCCAGAAATACTGGACGACATTCCATGTGAAGGAGTCGTAATTGTCAATCATGAGAATCATAGGTAATCCAATCTATGCCCTGCTGAATTTTAGTCATTGCTCATTACATTACTACGAGCGTCATCCACCCATGCGATTGGGGCTATCAGCTACGTGACCGGCACTCGTTTAAACTTGTTTTAGCTGTCGCAGCCACACGCTAACCTCGCGTCATGGCCACTGCACGCAATATCGCACGCGCCTTATTAAGCGTCTCTTCCCATTCGGCCGCCGGCACCGAATCGGCGACAATACCTGCGCCCGCTTGCGCCATCAATTTTCCATTCTTGACGACCGCCGTGCGAATCGCGATGGCCGTGTCCATGTCACCCGACCAGCTCAAATATCCGACGGCGCCACCGTATACACCGCGCTTAACCGTTTCAAGCTCGTCGATGATCTCCATGGCACGCACCTTTGGAGCACCGCTTAAAGTGCCCGCAGGTAGTGTCGCTCGCAGGGCATCAATCGCATTAAATTCAGCGCGAATATTCCCGGTGACATTGGACACAATGTGCATCACGTGTGAATAGCGTTCAATCACCATATTCTCAGTGAGCCTAACGCTACCTGGTTCTGCGATACGGCCGATATCATTTCGGCCTAAATCAATCAACATCAAGTGCTCGGCGCGCTCTTTTGGATCGGCGAGAAGTTCAACCGCTAGCGCCTCGTCTTCAGTCGCTGTCCGACCGCGCTTTCGCGTGCCCGCGATCGGTCGCACGGTGACTTCACCATCCTGTAGTCGGACCAAAATCTCAGGGGATGAACCGACAATATGAAAATCATCACAATCAACAAAATACATATAGGGGGACGGATTCAAGTTGCGCAGCGCCCGATACAAGGTCAACGGTGCCTGCTCAAAATCGATAATCATCCGCTGAGATGGCACGACTTGCATAACGTCGCCATCGAGAATGTACTGCCTTACGCGGACAACCCATGCCTCGAACTCCGCCTGACTCGTATGGTATTTGGCGCCGGCTTCGATATCTGCTGTGTTCATCACTCCGAGTGCAATCTGGTCAGGATAAGCTGCTGGCTCTGGCAATTTGGCAACCAGAACATCGAGTCGTGATTGCGCGCGTTCGTAGGCATCTTGTCTACTGGTGTCAGCAGTAACGATCAACGTTAATGTGCCTGCCAAATTATCAAAAACCAAAACTTCTTCAGCGAGCATCAATAAAATATCAGGTGTATCTAAAGCGTCTTCAGGGCAACTGTTAGCGAGTTTTTTTTCTATGTAACGGACCGTATCGTAGCCAAAATATCCAACTAAGCCGCCATGAAAAACAGGCATGCCCTCAACGGGCGCCACATTGAAACGCGCCTGATACTGCTCGATAAATGCCAGGGGGTCGTCGACATCATGACTTTCAACGACCGAAGTTCCACCATCACCATACTCGAGCAGCTCAACTCGATATGCATGGACACGCAAGACATAACGCGCTGGCAGACCAATAATCGAGTATCGGCCCCACTTTTCACCGCCCTGTACAGACTCAAAGAGAAATGAGTTCGGGCCTTCGGCAAATTTTCGGTACGCAGAGAGCGGTGTTTCCATATCCGCAAGCACAGTCCGCGCAACAGGAATACGATTGTAGCCCTCGCTGCACAGGCGATTAAACGTTACTGCGTCCATAGCTAGGCGCCGGCACGCGCCAACTCTGCGCGCATTTGATCGATTACAGCGCGATAATCCGGTTGATTAAAAATAGCGGAACCCGCCACAAAGGTATCTGCACCCGCCGCGGCAATATCCGCAATATTGCTCGGGGTTACTCCGCCATCTACTTCCAAGCGAATATCAAGACCCGAGGCATCGATAAGCTCACGCACTTCACGCAATTTGTCTAACGTGGAAGGGATGAATTTTTGCCCACCAAAACCAGGATTGACCGACATCAGCAATATCATATCGACCTTGTCCATCACATATTTAAGGGACTCTAAACTCGCCGCAGGATTAAAAACCAAACCCGCTTTACAACCCGCGTCGCGAATCAGCTGCAGCGAGCGGTCTACGTGGGTAGAGGCATCCGGATGAAAAGTAATATAACTGGCGCCGGCATCGGCAAACATGCCAATTAAATGATCCACGGGACTTACCATTAAATGAACGTCAACTGGCGCAGTGATGCCGTAATCGCGAAGCGCCTTGCACACCATCGGGCCAATAGTTAGATTCGGCACATAGTGATTATCCATGACGTCGAAGTGAACGATATCGGCACCCGCCTTCAGCACCGCGTCCACGTCCTCACCCAGGCGCGCGAAATCCGCTGATAGTATTGAAGGTGCTATCTGAAACTCACGCCCAACAGTATTTGTAGCCGCCGAACGGGATGAAATCGACGCGTTGTCTTGGGTTGAATCCTGATGTGTGCCGTTCATGGCAAAGTACTCGTATAGTTGAATATGACTGCTAGTTTACTGGCTCGCGCGGCGCTTCGCGACTTAAGAGCGCGTCTAATTGTGCCAAGCGCTGGGGCGTGCCTATATCGAACCAGCGTCCAGACCATTGCTCAGCGGTAAGCGTACCGGAAGCAATAGTGCGATCTAACAGTGGCCGTAATGCTAACTTCACAGCCCCAGCAGCGCTGATTTCAGAGTTAAGGCCGTCAATCTGGGCAAAAAACTCAGGATGGAAAACGCCGATGCCACTGTAAGTTAACGCGTGCTGGGGTAATTCGTGCTTGGGTAACACCCGACTTCCCAGCAAAGCAAAGTCACCGTCGGGATGATGATCGGGATTGGGCACCAAAATAATATGCGCGCCTTTATCAGTGGGTACCACCTGTCGCAGACGCTGTAGCGGGAAATCAGTGAACACATCACCATTGACTACCACAAAGGGTGCATCACCCAGCAACGGTAATGCATGAATAATACCGCCGGCGGTCTCGAGCGGTGCTGATTCCATTGACATCTGGATCCTGACACCCCAGCGACTACCATCACCACAAAAGTCAGCAAGCTGCTCGCCGAGATAAGCGGCATTGACAACAATATCGTGAAAACCCGCATCTGCAAGCGCCTCTATATGCCGGGCAATAAGCGATTTGGCGGCCACCTCAAGCAACGGCTTGGGCTTGTGTTCGGTCAGTGGTCGCATCCGCCGACCCTCACCCGCCGCAAGAATCATGGCCTTCATCTATGTGGCCGAAACCAAGATTGGCGAATAACCAGTGGCATTAGCGTTTCTTCAAACCAGGAGGCAAATTCTTCTACTTCAATGATTTTATCCTGATACAGCGCCAACGCCTCTCGGGTGTAGTGCAAAACTAGTGGCAGGTCGGCTAGGTATGCAGGCTTGCCATCACGCAGATCGAGGCGGGCAAAAACCCCCAACACTTTGATATGCCGCTGCAGTCCCATCAGATCAAACCAACGTATGAAATCGTCGCTGGCGACCGGCGAAATAACGCCGGCTTCTTCCAACCGCTGTTGATACTGATTTAGCCAAACCAACTGTTGAGCACGTGGCCATGCAATATAACAATCCTTTAACAATGATACTGGGTCGTAAGTAATTGGCCCAATCACCGCATCCTGAAAATCAATAACCGCGAGTTGGTCATTAGCAAGCACCATCAAATTACGGCTGTGGAAATCACGATGCACAAGCACCTGTGGCTGGGACACCGCGCTATCAACCAGCACCTTGCTAATACCCGTAAATTTTGCCTGCATTTCGATAAACTGTTGACCATCACATTGGTCGTTTACCGCTAAGAGACCGATTGCAAACCACTCAATAAAAACATTTAACTCCTGCTGTAGGAGCTCACGCGAGTAATGGGGCAACCCAGAACTTGCCACGTCTGCGCGCGATAGCCCTAACAAATGGTCCATTGCCACACCGTAAAACGCATCAACCGAATCATCGTTCAGGCGAGGTAACAATGTGGCATCGCCAAGGTCCTCTAACGCCAAAAAACCATGTTCCAAATCGGCAGCGTAGATATCAGGCACACGCACACTCGCCGCCGCAAGCAGCTGACGCACTAAAATAAACTCTTGGTTTTTCTCACTCGGTGGCGAAATTGCCGCAATAATCGAGCGCTGCGCCGCATCAGTGCCCAGCGCCAACCGATAATAGCGTCGCGGGCTCGCGTCGCCGGCAACCAGCGTCAGCGGCGAAAGCGTCTCACCGGGAAAGGTGCTGTCTAACCAAGAGAGCAACGCTGATTCAATCACCTAGTTCCCCACACGACGATCTCCCCACACAGATAGCACCCTGAGACCGAGCGCAGCTATCCGACAGTTTATTGTTTCACACACACAGACTAACGATTTAACGTCGAATACTAAACCCGCGTCACATGGGCCCAATGTTGCCAGACTCAACCACCACTCGCTGTGACCTCCCCAGTAGCTTAATGAGTACCTCCGCACGATCAGCGCCTTTAGTGATTTGGAATATGGCCTCAAGACCGGCAAATGTCCCCGCCTCTAAACGCACCGATTCCCCAAAGCTGAACCCCTGCGCCTCATCCGCCGAGTCGTCGCCCAGGGCAATTAAGGGCGCCATGACTTCGGTGGGTACGGGTAATGATTCGTGTCCGTTTTTTACCAAACCATAACATCCAATAGTTGAACGAATGGGTACCGGGTCATCAACCCCCAACACCAGCGCCACAAATAAATAGCCAGGAAACATAGCTTCTGTGACGATAACCCACTGACCGCGACGCCGTTTCCGCAGTGTGATTTGCGGCAGACATACGACATAATCCTGTCGCTCCAAATGCAGCCGAGCTTCGGCCTCACGCCGGGGTTTGGTGGCCACAACGTACCAAAGTGCCGACGGCCCTATTTTTTGATCAACGGTGGTTTCCATCTTGATAACAATCCATTCACTGCGACAAAAACAAGCAGCTCGCGCCACTGCGGCTCACCATCCCGAGTGCACATTAGCGAGTAACACACTCACACCCAGCTTGCCATATCAAAACAAGGGTTCAACCCATCGGGTGCAGAGCGTATTATGCGTCACCTAGCCTTTTATTGGATACCCAATCACGCATGCGGCCAACCACGTCACGTAATTTAATTTCGGTGCCCGCACGCCTGTCTGTCGCTATTCAGCTATTTTGCCTGATGACGATGCTTAGTAGTGCAACTGTTGCCGCAGAATTACTGGAAGAAGCGATTGATCGCAGTATTGATTGGCAGCCCATCGAATTAGTGCCCGCCGCGCAAGCAAACCTTAAATGTCGTCAATGTGGTGGTTTGTTTGTTGACCCACTCGCGGGCGTTGATACTACGACCCCACCAGAGGATAGTGAGTTACAAGTCAGCGCTGATCGGTCGGATGGCGTCGATGGCATTTTAAACCTTGAGGGCAACGTATCACTCACGCAGGGCTACCGAAGAATTACAGCCGATAGTCTTACGATAAATCGCAGCGCACAGACTACCCAGGCCCGTGGTCACGTCGTCCTGCGCGAACCCGGTGTAGTCGTGACCAGCGCAGTGGTAGATTACAACAGGACAACTCAAGTCGCCGAAATTGACGCCGCACACTTTGTTTTACACGAGCAGCAAATCAGCGGTTCAGCTGCACACCTAAAACGCCTACCCAACGGCATTATAGAAATCACAGACGGCGCAATCACCTATTGCGCGCCCATAGATCCACATTGGCAACTAAAGACCGGTGAACTTGAACTGAACCCTAGTAAGGGGGTTGGTACCGCGCGCAATGCAACAATTGAAGTCGCAGGCATCCCGGTTTTTTATACGCCCTGGATTCAATTCCCGCTCGATGATCGACGCAAGACCGGCCTACTATTTCCTGATATCGGCAGTGATAGCCGAGGTGGCCTCGATATTACTGCGCCGATCTACCTGAACTTGGCACCCAATTACGATGCAACCTATAGCCCTCGATATATCGATGAACGCGGTCTCAACCACCAGTTAGAAACACGCTGGCTAAGTCCAGACGTTGGCTATTGGTCGGTTAACAGCGCATGGCTTGGCTCTGATGACAAATACAGCGCTGAAATTGGAGAGAGCAGCGACCGCTGGCTGGCCAATATCGAGCACCGTGGCAATTTCTCAGAAAACTGGCGCACGCGAATAGATTACTCAAAAGTCTCTGATGTCGATTATCTCAGGGATCTGAACAACGTCAGCCTAAGCGCCCAACGACAAACCGCACTGATTCAGCTGGGCGAAGTCGATTATTTGGGAGAGGACTGGCTAATTAACATTCAAGCCCAGCAGTTCCAGTCTTTAGCTGATGACATCAGAGATGACTATAAAAAGCTGCCACAAATCACCGCTCAATGGCGTGGCACAAGCGACTGGGGTGGATTTGAGCCCATTGCCACCGCACAATATTCGCAGTTTGATTCAGACACTAATCGGGTGACAGGTCAGCGACTATATGCAGAGGCCGGGCTTACCTATCCCATGCGCTGGCAGTTTGCATTTTTACGTCCCACGGTGAAGTATCGGGCGCTCGCCTACGAGCTTGATAATCAAACACCACTACTTGATGCATCGCCAACGGCGGGTTCCGCCGTTGCCAGTATCGACGCAGGATTATTTTTTGAGCGGCAAACCAAGCTCGGCAGTCGTAGCATGACCCAAACCTTGGAGCCCCGCGCCTTCTATTTATACAGTGAGTATGATGCGCAAACGGCACTACCTGACTTTGATAGCGCCGAACTCACCTTCGACTATAACCAGCTATATCGCGACACACGATTTTCGGGCAATGACCGTCTCGATGACGCGAACCAGCTGTCGTTTGGTGTGACAACTCGATTTTTTGACAACGAAGATGGTCGTGAGCGGCTCAACGCCAGCATTGGTCAGATTTACTATTTCCGCGATCGCGACGTCAGGCTCAACGGCGCCGATCCACGATTAACAGAAGGGGGCTCTGCCATCGCAGTGGAGTTCAACTGGCTGCCTAGCAGCACATGGAATTTGCGCTCGAGTGTTTTGTACGACCCGTTTGACGATAAATTTGATGCGGCGAGTGCGCAGCTAGGATTTAACGCTGGGGATGGCAAGATACTCAATGTCGGCTATACCCTACGCGAACCGCCGCCGTCATTATTAGAACGGCCTGTTACAGAGCAAGCAAATCTGTCAGGGTACTACCCACTCGATGACAACTGGAGTCTCTTTGGCGCTGTCGAATACTCGCTGGAAGCGTCGGAGAGCGTCGAAGATATGATTGGTATCGAATACGATGACTGCTGCTGGCAGGTGCGGCTGCTTTATATGCGCTATGTCGATACCGCATCTGACATTGTTGATTTTACCGATCCGAACTTGCAGCGGGAACACGCGCTACAATTTCAGGTCGTACTAAAGGGAATGGGGGGCTTTGGCGGACGCGTTGACAACTTAATGCGCGACATGATCCGCGGTTTCAGTAATCGCTACTAAAACTAAGCCCGTCACATTAGCTACATCATACGAGTCAAATCGGGCACAATCCCGATTCTAAGAATGTTCGAGGACGCCATGTCATTGCTTTCAGTTGCAGATTTTTCCAAGCGCCATCTCGCGATCGCTGTCGTTTTGGGCCTAGCGCTCGCCGCACCAACGGTTAGTGCCCAAATACAAACTATCGATAAAGTCGTCGCCATCGTCGACGATGACATCGTATTAGCCAGCGAGCTTGTCGAGCGTTTAGACGCATTTAAAATCAACATTGAGCGCCGCGGTATGGAAATACCCGATGAGGATGCGCTGGTACAGGAGACACTAGACAGGCTCATTCTTGAAAGTATTCAGCTACAGCTGGCCGATCGCTACGGCGTTCGTATTCCCGATGCACAGGTGGACGATGCAATGAGTCGCCTGGCCAATCAGAATGGTATGACTCTCGAACAATTTCGGGGCGTTGTCGAAGCTGAAGGTAAGAGCTTCATTGAGATGCGGGCGCAAATACGTCAAGAAATGGTCATCCAGCGCGTGCAACAGGGTAATGTTAGTCGCAACATTCAGCTCTCTGAACAGGAAGTTGATAACTACCTTGCAACCGAAGAGGGTCAACTGATGACCCAGCCAGAATATCATGTTGTACAAGCGCTCGTTGAAGTCAGCAAAGACGACACTAAAAAGACAGTCGCGGCCAAAGAAGCTTTTGTCGACAGTGTTTTGGCAGCAATCCTTGACGGTCAATCATTTGAAACGGCGGTCAGCACGCTGGAGCCCTTCGCGTTTAAGGGTGGTGACTTGGGCTGGCGCAAGCTGCCAGAAATTCCGAGCATGTTCGCCGATGTCTTACCGTCGCTCAAGGCGGGGGAAACCAGCAAAATAGAAAGTGGCAACGGATTCCATTTGATCTACCTAGCGGAGGTTCGCGGAAGAGAGCGACTGGTTCAGCAAACCGAGGTGCGGCATATCCTTATCAAACCAACCGAGGTACTCACCGATAGTGAGGCGCAGGCACTGACTGTCGAATTGCGTCAAAGAATCCTCGATGGGGAAGATTTTTCTGAACTCGCCAAAAAATATTCAGATGACATTGGTTCAGCGCAAGAAGGTGGCGAACTCGGCTGGACGAGCCCTGGACAAATGGTGCCCGAATTTGAGTCAGCAATGGCTGCTGCGTCGCTAGGTGTGGTCTCAGAACCTGTTCGTAGTGAATTTGGTTGGCACATTATTGAAGTCGTTGATCGTCGAGAAAAAGACGTTTCGGATGATATGCGTCGCCGTCAAATTATGGGCTACTTACACGATCAAAAATACCAAGAAGAGCTAGAGGCCTGGCTACGTAAGATTCGCGACGAGGCTTTTGTTGACATCAAGTGATGCAGGATCTGGAAGAACTCGCTAGCACGAGCCGCGCGCTGCCTAAAGTGATCATCACCGCGGGTGAGCCTTCGGGCGTCGGTCCCGATGTTGTATTAGCAGCGGCAATGACCTCCTGGCAGGCGCAACTGGTCGTAGTGGCAGACAAGCATCTGCTTGCTGCGCGTGCAGACCAACTAGGACTCAATATTGCGCTCGTCGACTATACCGACGGCGACCCGGTTACCGCACACATTCCCGGCGTACTGCCTATCATCCACATCCCACTGTCAGCGCCCTGTATAGCGGGCACATTAAATACGGTAAATGCCCACTACGTATTGGCCACCTTAGAGTACGGGGCACAGGCCTGCCTAACGGGTGGTTTTAATGCGCTAGTCACAGCACCCGTGCACAAAGGTGTTATCAACGAAGCGGGCGTCCCTTTTAGCGGTCACACCGAATTTTTTGCCCAGCTATGCAATACACCGCAGGTGGTGATGATGCTGGTCGGTGGGGACTTGCGCATGGCCTTAGCCACAACGCACCTACCGTTGCGCGCAGTAGCCGATGCCATTACTCAGGAGGGGCTGACCAAAACCCTCCAAATTATGGCTCACGACCTAAAAACCAAGTTTAATATCGCGGCGCCTCGAATCGCAGTGCTCGGTCTCAACCCACACGCCGGCGAGGGGGGATACCTAGGCCATGAAGAAATCGATACTATTATTCCCGCCCTGAATGAATTACGCGCCGATGGCATGGATTTAATTGGGCCGCTGCCCGCCGATACCGCCGTCAAAGGTCCCGCAGCACACTGCGATGCCATCCTCGCGATGTATCACGACCAAGGTTTGCCGGTATTAAAATACGCAAGTTTCGGTGCGGGGGTTAACATCACCTTAGGGCTACCCATTATTCGAACCTCGGTAGACCATGGGACGGCACTGTCGCTGGCAGGCACAGGAACAGCAGACTGCGGCAGTTTAAAAGCGGCCATACAACTGGCAGTTGATTGCGCTACTGCATAAATAATAATTCGCACATCAACTTTAAATAAAAACCCTTCGAATATTTGACTTTAAAATCTGCCAGACATTAATTTTTTTAACGCCATTGGCATATGTGCGTTTTAAAACCAGGTAGCTATAAAAACCTCAAAGAAAAAGAAAAACAAATACATTACATAAAAGAATCAAAGATTAGTTTGATATTAAAATCAAATGATTTAAAATTTAGTTATGCAGATGCATTAGTTTATTCTTCGCCTCTAGCATGATCTATAATCATATCTTTATCAGGAGCTTAATTTAAATGTCAGAAGAAAACTTTCTTGCGACTATCGCGAAATCAAAATCAGCCGCTAATCGCGCCGCGAAAGGGATCAGCTTAAATCAGTTAGAAAAAGCGATCGGCAATTTGTCACAAGCGGTAAAGGCGGCAAAATTACGAGAATCATTAAAAGACCAAAAGAAAAAAGCTGTGGCCATTAAAAAGCTACAAGCTTTAATGGCATCTGCAGGTATTTCTCCAGAAGATATGGGATTAGCAGGCGCCGCTAAAACGAAGGGGAAAGGCAAGCGCAAAGGTTCTACGGCAAAAACTAAAAAACGCGCATCTGTTCCACCTAAGTATCAGATCACAGCCGACGGAAAGACAGTCCAGTGGACTGGTCGTGGCAGAATGCCTATCGTATTCCGCACGCTGATCGATAATGGTGGCTCACTTGAGCAGTGCCTTATCTCGCAAACGGCTTAAGTCATATTAACGCTGACACATCGTTGGCATAAAGTTTGCCAACGATGTAGCGGTTATTTTTGGCGTCATACTGAGTTCAGGTACAAGTCATTGTACAGCGCACCATTAATAGCCAATAAAAGCCAATGAAAGCTAAGGCATAATCTTTTAACGATATGCTATGCGGTTTGCCTAAATCCCGTTAGGCTTGCGCCATGTCGCGAAACAAACATCAAAAAAATCATGCAGTAGCCAAAGGGCATACCCCACGCAAGCGATTCGGGCAAAACTTCCTGCGCGATGATGCCGTTATTAATGCCATAGCACGCGCCATAGCGCCGCATGAAAGCGAACACCTAGTGGAAATTGGTCCTGGGGAAGGCGCACTCACGCAATCACTGGTGAGTAGTAATTGCCGGCTCGATGCCATTGAACTCGACCGTGACCTACACACGCATTTACTAGCTGCATTTAGTATTCACCCAGGCTTTAGGCTTCATAGCGCTGATGCGCTGAGATTTGATTTTAGCGAGCTCGTCGATGACACCGAACCCGCACGTGAGGGTACGCAACAGAAATTGCGGATTGTGGGCAACCTCCCCTACAACATCTCGACGCCACTAATTTTTAAGTTGCTCGACAATGCGTCGATTATTGCCGACATGCACTTTATGCTGCAGCGCGAAGTGGTCGAACGCTTAGCGGCGAGCCCGGGCAGTAAGGATTGGGGGCGACTGGGAATAATGGCGCAATACCAATGCGAGGTAAGCCATTTATTTGATGTGCCGCCAGAGGCGTTTTTTCCACCGCCAAAAGTACAATCGGCTATCGTTCGCCTAACACCTCACGTCAAAAATCCACACCCACCTTGCGAACTCGAAAGTCTGCGCACG
>CAWUXF010000021.1:0-32207 GCA_963926325.1 uncultured Luminiphilus sp.
GTCGGCAGCCCCATTCGATTTAAATCAACCAGTAGTTTTCGTGCACGATGCAGTCCCTTATTAATTTTAAAAGAGTCATCTAAATCGGGGTCATTAATCAAGCCTTTCCAACCCACCGTAGTCCGGGGTTTTTCAAAATAAACCCGCATAACGATTAATAGATCATTGGATAACCGCGTCGCCAGCGGCTGTAGACGCTCTGCGTATTCCAGTGCCGCTTCGGGATCATGAATTGAACAGGGGCCAACGATCACGACTAAACGATCGTCCTCTCCATGGAGTACATTATGGATAGCCTGACGTGCGTTGGCGACATGCTCGGCCAACCCCTCGTCAATTGGCAGATCATTCAATAGCTGCTCAGGAGAGATTAATTCATGCAACGTATGAATACGTGTGTCGTCGGTCATTACAGGCATAACAATAGTATTCCAAATACAGTTGAGGTAAATATTAATGCGTCACTATGTATCACAGGGGTTCGGCCTGCCAGTAGGCATCCAACAATTGGCCAATCGTATTCGCAGTAACCAGATGCGCAGCATACCAAGTATGCAGGCAGCGAATTCGGGTAGGTTCAGCAATACCCCCAATCCCCCGCTGATCAAGTGCAGCCATCATACCGCATTCAGATAAATGCCGCCGTTCATCGGCACTTAAAAAGTGGTCGCGGTGGCGTTTATGCGCCTGATGATCTGCCAACATTGTCGCCTGTAATGCCGCGGATGCAGCCACCTGCGCCTGCATTTGAGCAATTAATCCAGTCGCCTCGATGCGATCAATACGCAGCGAAAGCTGTGGATCTACCAACCAATATAAAGTCGGAAATGGTTTGCCATCGACCAATGACGCAACGCGGATTACCGCGGGCTGCCCTTGCGTATTGAAAACGGCGATATCGCGCAGTCCTCGCGGTGCACGACCCAGTAAATTGGCAACGTGATCACGCCACTGTGCTACGCGCAGCGCAGCTGCTTCTGAATCAGTAATGGTTTGCATAAACGCTATCTTAACCTGATTTTGTTTGACCAACACGCAGCAAGCTCGTATGGTGTTCGCCGTCAGGTGCCTGCCGATCGAAGATTTGGGTAGGTTAAAAGGGAAGTCTGGTGAGATAACTCAAAACCAGCGCTGCCCCCGCAACGGTAATCAGCCTAGCTGTAAGCCCGATACCTGCCTGACACGATGTTTACCGCAGAGCGGAGGGCTCTGTCAGGTCGTGTTCGGCACTACGCCGACCCTCGCCTGTGCCGTCCCTACGGCTGTCCTCTGCTTGGCACCTACTATTTATTTAGGAGAGCGACCTTGCCAAGCACTATGTTCCACCAGACTCGCACTGTCAGTCTATTACTAACCTCAGTAACTGCCTTTGCATTGACCAACACCGCCTTCGCAGAGACCCAGACACTCGCCTTAGACGAGACGGTTATCGTTGCGTCTAGAGTCCCCACACGCTTCGATCAAACCGGCGTCAGTGTCAGCTTCATCGACGCCGATGATATTCGTCTACTGGGCTACGTCGATGTCGCGAGTTTACTCGAAAACCAACCCGGCATTGCCGTCACTGAAGATGGTGGCTTTGGTAAAACCGCCAACGTACGAATTCGCGGTGAAGAAGGCTACCGTACACGTATTTTATTTGATGGTATTGATATCGCCGATCCATCATCGCCCCAAATCAGCCCTCGAATCGAGCATTTGATGACACAGGGAATATCGCGCATCGAGATCCTACGGGGGCCGCAAGGATTGCTCTATGGTGCCGATGCAGGGGGCGTTATCAGCATTTACTCGCAGCAGCCTGAATCTGGTTTCGCCGGCGATCTGCGTGCCGAATATGGCGCTCAAGGGTTCAGCCAGTACGGCCTTAACTTAGCCGGTGGTACAGAAGATATCTCCGCAGCTTTCAGTGCCTCGGATCTCAATACTGATGGTATCAATGCGCGGGTCGATGACAATATTGACCCGGATCTCGATGGCTATCAGAATACAACGATTCACAGCACATTGACCGCCCAGCTGAGCGATGCGATAGCGGTAACAGGGACTTTCCACGATATCGACGGACAAAATGACTACGACGCATGCTTCGATACCGTCACCTTTGCATCGCTCAACGACTGCGAAGACAGCTATGCGCAGCGAGCCTGGCGTGTTGCCGCTAGTTTGACCACTAATCATACAAATCATGAGCTGGCCTACAGTGAAAGCCAGACCGACAGGCAGTTTCTGAGTGCCGATCTAGAGAGTTACCGCACCCAAGGTGACAATAAAACACTCTCGTTTCTCGGCAACTGGAAAGCGACAGAACAACAACGCCTAACCTACGGTATCGATATCAGTACGCAAACCCTCAATGATGGCAACCAGACATCACGCGACAACACCGGTATATACGGCGAATGGCAACAAACGTTGGGTGTTACAACACTAAGCGCCGGGCTACGTTACGATGACAATGAAGATTTTGGTGATAACACCGCCTGGCGAGTGAGCGCGGTTCATCCGATAACGCTAGATCAGGGTCAACTGACCTTACGCGCCGCTGCCGGGACAGGTTTTAGGGCGCCAAGTCTTTATGAAATAGCGTATAACGGCGGTCCGTTTGCTTACGCACCCGCCCAGGGTAGCGATCTGCGGCAGGAAACTACCGGAGGCTGGGAAATAGCGGCACGTTTTGAGCAAGCCAACCATAGCAGCGAGATCATCTATTTTGATCAATGGGTTGATGATGAGATTTACTTCGATTTGTTGGCCTATTCGGGTTATCTGCAAAGATCTGGAAAAGCTCGCTCGACCGGTGTTGAATTGATTACCGAAGTGGCATTGACGCAACAGTTTAAGTTAATTGCCAATGGCGCATGGACCGACACCGAAACACCGTCGGGCGCGCAACGACCCTATCGGCCCACTTGGCTTTTACGCTTAGGTTTACAGTGGCAAGGGGAACAAAGTAGTGTCGCACTGACCGGTCGCGCTGCCGAAGATGCGGTCGACATCAATGACGGACCTGCGGACGACTATACTGTTGTAGATCTATCTGCTACCTATCAACTAGGCGCACAACTGCTATTGACTACACGCTTCGAAAATTTACTTGATGCTGATTATCAGCAAGTACCTGGCTACAACAATCAGGGACGGGCTTGGTACGCAGGCATGCAGTATAAATTTTAGTACTGCAGATAACACATGGGGACCAGCTAATGACTGACGACAAAAAAACCGCTCGACACAACAAGGCCATGGCTAAACAAAAAATTGCCGTAGACGCGAGTATTGAAGCGGCAAACAATGAACGCGGTGTTGCCATTTTATTGACCGGCGATGGCAAAGGTAAAACAAGCTCAGCCTTTGGCATGGTCATGCGGGCGCTCGGCTACCGACATAAAGTTGGCGTGGTGCAATTCATTAAAGGCGAACAACTCTCCGGTGAAGAAATCTTCCTTAAAGAGCAGCGACCTGATATAGATTTTTATCAAATGGGTACTGGCTTTACCTGGGACACTCAAGATCGCAGCGGTGACATTGCCGCTGCAAAACGCACTTGGGCGGTCGCCAAAACAATGCTGGCCGACGCCAGCTTTGACTTGGTGGTACTCGACGAAATTACTTATATGCTGGCGTTCGACTATTTGCCTGAATCGGACATTATCGCCGCCATCATACAGCGACCACCCACACAAAGCGTTGTTGTCACCGGACGCGGCGGCGGCAGCGCCCTGCGAGAAATCATGGATACCGTCTCAGAAGTTAAAGAGATAAAACATGCATTTCGCGCAGGAATTAGCGCACGTCGCGGTGTAGATTTTTAAACAATGCCTATAGAAGAGACACATAACAATGCGATGACACGCCCTATACGCCTACCATTATTTATTAGCTATAAGTTTTTAAACTCACTCTTTCTGGGTTTATCGGTGGGCACTGTTTTCGTTCTTTACACGCCGCTATCGCCCGCAGTTTTTTCTGCCGGCGGGATTGGGCTCGCCATCGGGACCTTACTGGTCGCCATGCAATACCAGCGCATTCTAAATGCCAACTGGTTCTATCGCATTTCGATGCTAGTGGAATGGGTTGTCTTAGCGGGTATTGTTGGCGTCTTGACCTTTGATCTCAATCCAAATCTCGCCATGTTTATTTATCTTGGCTATCAGTTTACTTTTTTATTCGGCAGTTATTTGGTGCGCTGTGAAACGCTGCTGATACCAGAACAACATCGCCTAACCCAATTGGATGTCGCAAAACAAATGGGCTATCTCGGGGGCATGGCAATGTCTTGGGGAATCTATCAGGGACTGTCTCAGTGGCAGCAAATTACAGACAAAGAACTGCAGGTATTAATGATGCACTACCCGATGCTCGGCGTTGAACTGGCCGTATTGCTAGTACTCTGGCTGGCCTTTCGTCGACCCGAAACAACCATCCCTGCCGGTTCTTCATAGTCCCAAAAACAATGGGCTCAGCATGATTAAAACCACGCAAATGAACACGATGGCAATACCTCAGTCGAGGAGATCAGGCTGCTCAGCCAGAATGACGTCGAACATCGGCTGTGCGCTGAACCAACCAGCAAGATGTGAACCGACCTGTTTCGAGGTATGGCGTGCAACATCTTCAGGGATAAGCTGCGGCGTTCCGGCGGCTTCTGCCAAAAGCTGAGCCTGGCAGCTGCGCTCCATGGTGACATACCACCATACCGCTTCATCGACTGACTCACCGACCGTTAAATGACCATGATTACGTAAAATAATCGCCTTATTATCCCCTAGCGTTTTCGCAAGTTGCTCCCCCTCCGACATATCGATAACGACACCAGTGTATGTATCAAGCACCACATGATCCTCGAAAAAGGCACAGGCATCTTGTGTTATGGGATCCAAGGGCTTGGCCAACGATGACCAGGTTTTACCGTATAACGAGTGCGCATGCGCCGCTGCAATGACGTCTGGTCGAGCCATATGCACATGGCCATGAATAGTGAACGCGGCAGCGTTAAGCAGTCCCGCACCTTCGACGACTTCACCTTCATGACTAACGCGAATCAGATCAGACACACAGATTTGTTTGAAAGAGCGTCCCATGGGATTGACCCAAAAAGTCTCGGGATCGATCGGATCACGCATCGTGATGTGCCCCGCCACCCCCTCGTCAAAACCGAATTTACCGAAGATACGATATCCAGCCGCTAGACGCTCTTTACGGAAACGTTGTTCCTGCAACGGCGTCCGTGTCGCGCTGCCCTGAATGTCGTCCATACTGCCGTTCATAATCAAATTGTTTGCCGCTGTATTCATTCAACCGTCTCCTTAAAATGCGTGTTAAACATAATGGCTTTGCGCGCAAGTTCACTCTCATTTGGGACCGGCTCGCCGGTGTCTCGACAAGACTGAACGAAGGCCGTTAATACATCGCCTAACTGCGTCGATACCTCGTCGGGCTTAATGGGGTCGCCACAGTGATCACAGGCCAGCGCCGGCCTAAACTGATGTCCACAGCGACTATGCCAATAGCGGAGCGGCGGACCCACGTCCTCGTCCATCCAGACATCCCCCCAATGGCTGAGCGACACCAAAATAGGATACAACGCGAGGCCTTTGCGCGTCAGACGGTATTCATAGCGCACAGGACGATCGCTATAGGGCACTTTGGTCAACACGCCCTCTTCTACCAGCTTATTGAGACGTTCCGTCAGGCGATGCCGAGTGACACCTAAACTGCGCTGGAACTCTTCAAAGCGTCGGGCACCTTTAAAGGCATCGCGCACAATGAGCAGCGTCCAGCGCTCACCCACCACGGAGAGCGCTCTGGCCACCGAACATACTTGTTGGTCAATATCATCCCATTTCATAGCGTTGAGAGTGCGCTATCTGACGAATAAAAAAAAGCCCCGCGAGCAAAATCAACGGGGCTTTTGTAAATCAACGATGCGCGCATGGCACCAGCAAAAGCAATGCGTTCAAACTCAAATCAGCCAAACTGATTCATCGTGTTGTCTTCACCAGCGGCTTTCAGTGCTGCATCGCCAGAAAAGTACTCTTTGTGGTCATCACCCATATCGGAGCCAGCCATGTTCTGGTGGCGCACACAGGCGATACCCTGACGGATCTCTTTGCGCTGAACGCCCGCAACATAGCCCAACATACCGGCATCACCAAAGTACTCTTTAGCCAAGTTATCGGTCGACAGCGCAGCCGTGTGATAAGTCGGTAGCGTAATGAGGTGGTGGAAAATCCCTGCCTCTCGCGCAGCATCCGCTTGAAAAGTGCGGATCTTCTCATCGGCTACGGCAGCCAACTCGCTGTCGTCGTATTCGTCACTCATCAAGTTGTCACGCTTATAGACTGACACGTCTTTACCGCTTTCACTCCATGTGTCAAATACCTGCTGACGGAAGCTTAAGGTCCAGTTAAATGACGGGCTGTTGTTGTAGACCAGCTTTGCATTGGGTACCGCAGCCCGAATCTGATTAACCATAGCGGCGATCTGACCTACATGCGGCTTCTCGGTCTCAATCCACAAGAGATCAGCACCGTTTTGCAGCGACGTGATGCAATCCAAAATAACGCGTGCCTCACCTGAGCCAGGCTTAAATTGGAACAACCCTGACGGCAGGCGCTTAGGCTTGAGCAGCTTGCCATTGGCCTTCACAACCACATCGCCATTGGCAATCTCTTCAGCACTATCAATATAATCGCCATCTAGGAAGCTGTTGTATTTGTCCCCCAAATCACCGGGCGCATTAGTCACAGCAATTTGTTTGGTTAAACCCGCACCAAGGGAATCTGTACGCGCGACAATGACGCCATTTGCGACGCCTAGCTCAAGAAATGCATAACGGATAGCCCGAATTTTCGCCAAGAAATCAGCGTGCGGTACGGTTACCTTGCCATCTTGGTGGCCACACTGCTTTTCATCAGAGACTTGATTTTCAACTTGAATCGCACAGGCACCCGCTTCGATCATGCGCTTGGCTAACAAATAAGTTGCCTCTTCGTTACCGAATCCGGCATCGATATCTGCAATGATCGGCACAACATGGGTTTGGAAGTTATCGATCTTGTCTTCTAACGCCTGCACGTCAGCCTCGTTACCGGCTTTGCGCGCCACATCTAAAGCGCGGAACAAGCCGCCCATTTCACGGGCGTCCGCCTGACGCAAGAAAGTGTAAAGCTCCTCGATCAAGTCGGACACAGAGGTTTTTTCATGCATAGATTGGTCGGGCAATGGTCCAAACTCGCTGCGCAATGCGGCAATCATCCAGCCTGAAAGATATAGATAGCGTTTGCTGGTCGTCCCGAAGTGCTTCTTGATCGCAATGAGCTTTTGCTGACCGATAAATCCGTGCCAGCAACCCAGGGACTGGGTGTACTTCGCGCTGTCAGCGTCGTATTCGGCCATATCTTCACGCATGAGATCAGCGGTGTAACGGGCAATATCTAGGCCGGTCTGGAAGCGATTTTGCAGCTTCATCCGCGCCGCCGATTCCGGGTTGATTTCACTCCAAGTGCTGCCCTGTTCGGCATGCAAATCTTCGAATTCTTTGATCGTGTCTAGATAGATGCCCATGAGATACCCTCAGTAATGTTTGGCTCGAAGTTTATCCTACCGAGCACAGGGCTCGGCCTGGGCGACATCATACGACCAAGAGGTACTATTTTTAAAATAAATGGTTTAGATTGCAGTCATTCACCAAACGAATTTTGGTGAGAGGCCCGCCCAGGCACGTTATGAGCAGGCCATACTGCTCACTTAGCGTTCTTCTGTTTGCGTTTCTTATCTGATTTTTTAATGTGGGTCACCAGCCGTTTTCGTCGTTGAACCTGACGTTGAGTCAACTTGTTACGCTTACCTGCATAGGGATTATCCCCTGTGCGTAACTCGATCCGAATGGGTGTGCCATGGAGTTCGAGCTGTTTACGAAAGACTTTTTCAAGGTATCGACTGTAGCTTTTAGGCAGCGCATCGGTCTGATTACCATGAATCACAATCAGCGGTGGATTCTGGCCACCCGGATGCGCATAACGCAGCTTAGGCCGGCGACCATTGACCATGGGGGGCGGATGGCTAGCAACCGCATCCTCCAAAATACGCGTGAGTTTATTGGTATTGAGACTTTTAGTAGCCGACGCATGGGCGCGATGTACCGACTCATATAAATGCCCTACGCCCGTTCCATGTAGCGCAGAGATAAAATGGATGTCAGCGTAATCTGCGAAAATTAAGCGCCGCTTGAGCTCGGTTTTAATCCAGTCCCGTTCATCCGCCTCAATCCCGTCCCACTTATTGATGCCAACGACCAGACCGCGACCTGCCTCGATACATTGACCCAGCAAATGCAAATCTTGCTCTACAAGACCTTCGTGCGCATCCATCAATAAGATAACAACATGCGCATCAGCAATAGCTTTTAACGTTTTTACAATGGAAAACTTTTCGACCACTTCACGGATGTTTTTGCGACGCCGAACTCCGGCAGTATCGATTAACGTATAAGCACGTCCATGTCGCTCATAGTCGATGTAAATACTGTCACGAGTAGTGCCCGGCTCATCGAAGACCACAACACGATCATCACCCAGCATGCGATTAACTAAAGTCGACTTACCCACATTGGGGCGACCAACGATAGCAATACGGACAGCATCGGGATTAAACGTGTCTTCGGGTACTGTCGGTGACAACGGTTCGAGGACATCAGTGATCAGCTTACCTACACCTCGATTTTGCGAGGCCGCTATCGTATGAATAGCATCAATCCCAAGACGATAGAAATCTGCTGCGGCAATGTCTTCGCCAACGCCATCGATTTTATTAACGACTAAATGAAAAGACTTACCGCGTTGACGCAAATAATTGACCAAGGCTTGATCGTCAGTTTGTAAGCCAGCACGACCATCGACGAGCAATAGCACGACATCCGCCTCATCGATCGCCACCATACTTTGCGCAGCCATAGCCGCATCGATGCCCTGCTCATCACCGGTGATGCCACCGGTATCGATGACGATATAGGGGATATCGCCAAGCTTGCCTTGACCGTACTTGCGGTCACGTGTCAAACCTGACAAATCCGCAACCAAAGCGTCACGAGTACGTGTCAGTTGATTGAAAAGCGTCGACTTACCCACATTGGGGCGCCCGACCAGCGCAATGACGGGCGGCATAGTTCCTTACTCCTTAACGCGAATATCATAAGCGATGAGATCACCGCTATTACCGTAAACGTACAGTCTGTTACCACTTGCAATCATGTCGGCGCGTGCGCCCGCTGAATCGCTCCGTTCGCGACCCATAATCGTGCCATCTACCTGAGAAAAGAGATGCACATAGCCTTCAAAATCAACGACCGCCACGTAGCTATTAATAGGCGTCGGACGGGACAACTCGCGATACCCGAGTTCAATGTTCTGCCAGCGAATACCCTGGCCATTACGCAAAAATGCGCTCAATGTGCCATCTTCGTCCGCGACATAGGCATTACCAAAGCCAATTGAAACACCGGACACCGCCGACACATTACGCTGCCAAATTTTGCGGCCCGCTCGAGTATCAATAGCGACAATACGCCCTTGATAACTCGCAACAAATAGCTCGCTACCCTGCAGCGCCATCGTTCCGTCGATATCAACGATACGCTCAATCTCTGACCTCCCCTGAGCAACGGCCACACGGGCTTCCCAGACAACACTGCCGCTCTCGGTTGATATGCCAACGACTTTACCGTCAGCGAACGCTGCAATTGCGACATCACCGAGTAATATCGGTGTCGATGTACCGCGCAAAGTCAGTACTGGCACATCGCTAATGTAGCTCCACAGTTTTTCGCCAGTCTCAAAATCAAAACCGATTAGCTTGCCGTCATAAGACTGTGCAACGACGACTTTTCCATCACTTTGCGGCGCCGACAAAATCTCACTCGACACCGGCGTGCGCCAGACTTCACTACCATCAGCGGCATTTAACCGCAGCACCAAACCATCGGCGCCACCGAGTAATAAGCTGTCGCGATATTTACCCACGCCACCCGAAACAGGCAGTTCAAGATCGGTATCCCACTGCTTTCGACCTGAAGCTGCATCTACTGCGAGCAATTCGCCATCGGCTGACGCGACATAAATAACCCCGTCCTCTAGCAGCGGATTAATGCGGTAAAGTCCGTCTCCCTGACCGTCGCCCACCGACGTTGACCAACGGCGATCAAGCTCAACCGTCGCATCGATTTTAGTGAGTTCAACCGGTGCAGTGGCATCATAGTCATCGTCGTCGAACCAGCCACCAATGGTTTCGCAGCCAACGAGTGATAGGGCAGCCGCGAGTACAGCAAGTCTTTTGAAGATCATCATGAAGTACCGTCGCTATCTGTATTGGTTTCTATCGCCAAGACGTCGGGTACCGATAAACGCGATTGAAGGCTTGTTATTTTAGCGTCCAGAAGCCCTGGCGCGGTACCGAGTGGCGCCGCAAAGTCGCGGGCCTTAAGGTACGCCGTAAGCGCCTCTGATTCTCGCTCCGCAGCAAGATGAATATCGCCAATAGCGATCGAAAATGCAGCGGGGTAAGCGTCGCTACCCGCATTGAGAATGGCAAGTGCCGCATCATTCTCACCTTTTGCGGCCAGCACCCGTGCCAGCCGTAGCTGAATCAACTGGCCCATCTCTGACTGATTGTCGCCGTGCTGTAGCGCCCAACGCAGCTCAGCTTCAGCAGTATCAAAATCTTGCGCTTCAACAGCTTGGGCAGCTAAAGTCATGGCTGCAAAGCGCGCATAACTGCTGCTTTCATAGCTGTTCTTTAGCTCATTTGCCAGCGCGATAGCTTGCGTTTGCGCCATTGGGTTCTGGCTATCTAACTGCAGCAGCATCATAGAATAGGCTTCCGATGCATCGGCATCGCGACCCGCGTCCCAGCCTTGATACTGTTGCCATCCAAACGTGCCACCGACCGCTAAAACAACCGCCAAAATGGTGCTCTTACCATTTTCCGTCCACCAGCGCTTGAGGGCTTCTACCTGCTCTTCGTCGTGTAAATGTTCGCTCACGATACTTCCTCATTCTGTCTCGCCACTCGCATGGCTATAGCTTCGTTCAATAAATCATCTTTAAGGGTCACCTGAGCATCGTCACCACGCAACGCCTTCAACGTTACCGTACCACTGGCGAGCTCAGATTCGCCATAAATCAATGCCCACTTGGCACCACTTTTATCTGCACGCTTAAACTGGCTTTTAAAACTGCCCCCACCAAGATGCTGAACTATCTTTAAGTTAGGTATTGCAGCCCTCAGCGCCTCGACTCGCGGCAAGGCATGTAAAGCTGCGGCGCCATCAGCCGTGACTACGTAGACGTCGGCAGTGTCCACAGCTGGCTCGACCAGTGCCTGTAATAACAAGGTGATCCGTTCCAGGCCGATTGCAAATCCGGCGGCGGGTGTCGATTTTCCACCAAATTGTTGCACCATGCCGTCATACCGACCGCCACCACATACCGTGCCCTGTGCGCCAAGCTGATTAGTGGTCCATTCAAACACCGTCTTATTATAGTAGTCTAAACCCCGCACCAATTTGTGGTTGAGTGTGTAGGACATGCCCGCCGCATCCAACATAGCGAGCAACGACTCAAAATCTGCTTTAGATTCGTCATCTAAATAATCTGCCATCACAGGCGCGTTGGCCAGCAGCGCTTGTGTCTCGGGGATTTTACTGTCGAGAATACGTAACGGATTGCTGCCGAGCCGTCGCTGACTGTCTTCATCCAGCGCGTCATAATGGTTTTCTAAATACGCCACCAGCGCACTACGATAAATTGCACGGGAATCCGCGCTGCCGATGGAGTTTATTTCTAAGGTGAGTGCGTCTGCAACACCGAGCCGCTGCCACAACTGCCGACATAGCAACAGTAACTCAGCATCTTGATCTGGCGTTGACACGCCAAAGGCCTCGACGCCAATTTGATGAAATTGTCGCTGACGACCTTTTTGGGGCCGTTCATAACGAAACATAGGCCCCGCATACCAAAGGCGTTGAGGCGTGGCGACAAGATTGTGCTGCACGGCGGCGCGAACGCAGCCAGCGGTCCCCTCGGGCCGCAATGACAAACTATTGTCACTGCGATCTGTAAAGGTATACATTTCTTTTTCAACAATGTCAGTCACTGCGCCGATCGAGCGTGCAAACAAGTCCGTACTCTCAATGATCGGCAGACGAATTTCCCGGTAGCCGTAGCCACCCAAAACTTGCCTGGCAACAGCTTCCACAGACTGCCACAAAGCAGTCTCTTGGGGCAGAATGTCCACCATGCCGCGAACTGCACGATACTGGCTCATATTAAATCCCGTTATTCCGCTCGGACGATTAAGTCCATCGCTTCTTTAGCACGCTGCGCCTCAAGCTCAGAGGCACGCGTACGGATCACCTGCTCAAGGTGATCAATGAAATTGTCGTTACTCACTTTGTGGTCAGGTTCACCGCCAAGATAAATCAGGTTATTCGGTGTCGCACCCGTAAGACCGACATCTGCCTCACGCGCCTCGCCTGGTCCATTCACAATACAACCAATCACTGCTACATCCATCGGTGTGCGAATGTCATCTAGCCGTGTCCCTAGCGCATTCATGGTGCTAATTACGTCGAAATTCTGACGAGAGCAACTTGGGCAGGCAATAAAGTTGATGCCATTTGTGCGCAGCTTCAGACTCTTAAGAATCTCAAAGCCCACCTTTACTTCCTCAACTGGGTCTGCAGCAAGCGACACGCGAATCGTGTCCCCAATACCATCCATTAGCAACAACCCCAAGCCCACCGACGACTTGACCGTACCACCACGGAGCGCCCCTGCCTCGGTAATCCCTAAGTGCAAGGGCTGTTCAATCTGAGCACCCAGCATGCGATAAGCAGCAACCGCCATAAAAACTTCGGAGGCCTTAACACTCACTTTAAATTCATGAAAATTGTTACGTTCAAGAATATCGACATTGCGCATCGCCGATTCCACTAGCGCCTCAGCGGTAGGTTCGGGGTACTTGCGCATCAGCTCTTTACCCAAAGATCCTGCATTGACGCCAATACGAATCGGAATAAGTCGATCGCGACAAGCTGCGATCACTTCGCGTACTTTCTTTTCGTTGCCAATATTACCCGGGTTTATACGCAGACAATCAACACCGTATTCTGCGACTTTCAACGCGATTTGATGATCGAAGTGAATATCGGCAACCAGCGGCACTTGCACTTGCGCACGGATCGCTTTGAACGCCTCAGCAGCCTCCATACTCGGCACGGATATCCGTACGATATCAGCGCCGGCGTCGGCGATCGCGTTGACCTGCGCAACGGTAGCGGCCACATCGCAGGTTTCGGTATTCGTCATGCTCTGAACCGAGATTGGGGCGTCACCACCAACCGGTACATTACCAATCATTATTTTGCGACTATGTCGGCGTTTAATCGGCGATGGTTGCTTCATAAAATAGCTCCAATTGCATGCGCAACGTCAATTGCTGCGGCAATGGTTTAATCCTCACTGAGATTGTTGGGCTAGATAATTACGGTACTCGGGCGAATCAGGATAAAGATTTCTTAATGCGAGTTCATAGCTGCTCAATGCATCGGCATCATCACTCGCTGCCGCAATACCGATCCCCAGCAATAAGCCACGGGGTGATTGTCGCGGTACAGCGGTACGATATACACCATAGTAAAGCTCAGCCTGGTCCGGCGCGCCGTCTTGTAATCGTAAATACCCCATCTCAAGTAGCGCGATGGGATTTCGGCGATCCATAGATAAAGATCGAGCAAAGGCCTGTTCGGCACCGGCATTATTGCCCAGCCGAAGCCGAGTTAAACCCAAATTAATGAATGCCAGAGGACGAGCGCGGTAGAGCGTGTCGGTCGTCACCTGTTCAAATTGTTGCTCGGCCTCTTCATAGCGACCCATCGAAGAAAGAAATGCCGCATAGTTATTTCTGGCGCGTGATAACTGCGGATCAGCTTTTAACGCACGTGAAAAATTCATATCCGCTAATTCAAATTCACCGGTGCTCTGATAAACCAAACCAAATGCTTCGTAAACCTCGGCATTACTCGAATCGATATCCGCTGCCAACTGGAGGTTACGTTTGGCGTTCTCCCAGTCACCCTCACCGATGTATTGACGCGCTAAACTCACACGACGCTCTAAAGCCTCTTCAGGCGAGGGATTAGAAGTAAAGCCACCCGTCGTTTCGGTGATACAACCTGTAACGAGTAAGAGTATTGGCATACACACGAGCCAAGACCAACCAGTTCTGCGCAAATTCATTGTCCTATCCCGGAGACAGCGCGGGCATCTTCATTGGCCTTGATCATATCAACCTCCTCTTGCTGAGCCTGGTACTGCGCTTGGTATCGTTCGGAACGCTTTGTACGATCGACCACATCACCCACCAGCTGACCACAGGCGGCGTCAATATCATCGCCCCGTGTTGTACGTACAGTAACAATAAAACCAGCATCGACTAGCACTTGCCAGAATCTCGATACCGCATTGCCACTCGGGCGCTTAAAACCGGAGTTAGGAAAGTCATTGAAAGGGATTAAATTAATTTTACAGGGGTAGCCATCAAGCAATTGCGTCAACTCACGCGCATGCTCAACCTGATCATTAACACCGGCCATCATAGTGTACTCAATAGTCACCACCCGCTTGCTATCTGATTGGGCGTCAATATAGGCCTTGGCGCTGCTCAGCAGTTGCGCAATGGGGTACCGCTTGTTGATCGGGACGATTTGGCTGCGAATTTTATCATTTGGCGCATGCAATGAAATAGCCAAACTCACATCACTGAACTCAGCCAGACGATCGAGTGCTGGAACCACACCTGAGGTACTCAGGGTGACACGACGCTTAGATAAACCGTAAGCAATGTCGTCAGTCATCAAGCTCATGGCGCTGACAACATTGTCGAAGTTGAGCAGTGGCTCACCCATGCCCATCATTACTACGTTGGTCACAACACGAGGGATGCCGGGCTTAAATGCCTTAAAAGAATCGATGGCGAGCCAAACTTGGCCGATAATTTCCGCTGCGGTTAAATCACGCTGGAAACCCTGCTTGCCTGTAGAGCAAAACTTGCAGTCAAGGCTACAACCTACCTGTGATGAAACGCATAACGTCGCACGCGTACCTTCGGGGATTAATACCGCCTCAACTAAAGCCCCGCCCTCGACGCGAATCGCCCATTTTCGAGTACCGTCAACGGAATCTTTTTGTTCGGCAATTTCTGGGGGGCGCACCTCAGCAATCGCAGCGAGTTTCTCTCTCAATGCTTTACCGAGGTTAGTCATTTCAGTGATATCGCACTGCCCATGATGATGAATCCATTTCATCACCTGCTCAGCACGGAAACGTTTTTCACCCATATCGGCAAAAAACGCCTCCATTTGGACACGACTCAAACCCAGCAAGTTAACTTTGCTGGCCGGGATGGTGCTGGCGATCAGCGTATCCGGCGTTGTCATAGCGAGGTTATCGTGTCGATTGGCTCAGCGGTCGCAGAGCTCAGTTGCCGTAAAGAAATAAGCTATTTCTCGTGCAGCAGATTCAGCCGAATCTGACCCGTGTACCGCGTTTGCATCGATCGATTGCGCAAAATCAGCACGGATTGTACCGGCAGCAGCTTCCTGTGGATTAGTTGCGCCCATCAATTCACGGTTCTTGGCGACAGCGCCTTCACCTTCGAGGACTTGCACCATGACAGGACCCGAAGTCATAAAAGCGATCAAATCAGCAAAGAAACCACGCTCTTTATGCTCGGCATAAAAACCGCCGGCGGTGGTGTCGTTCAGCTGTACCATTTTAGCTGCAGCGATACTCAGACCTGCCTGCTCAAAGCGGCTATAAATTTGGCCGATTACGTTTTTACCCACTGCATCGGGCTTAATGATTGATAGCGTTCGTTCTACTGCCATGAAAATCTCCTAAAACCACGCTAACTGCGCGATAAAGTCATTTAAAAAAAGCGGCTTTTTGGCCGTATTCAAGGGCGCGGAGTATAAGATGTTTCCGCTATCCTGTCATGGTGAAAGTTAGCGAAAAAGGTACGCCACTCGGACTGGTCTGCCCCTATCACAACAATTCCCCAGCGCAGGTTAATGGCGTTCGGATACCTGATTAATTGTGTACCGAGGAATTTCAATAACGAGGGACTCACCAGCCACTACCGTCTGACAGGACAAGCGTGACTCGGCCTCGAGTCCCCATGCCTTATCCAAAAAATCATCCTCTAGCTCATCTGGCGCTTCCAGACTGGCATAACCCTCGCGCACCACAACATGGCAGGTGGTACAGGCACAAGACTTCTCACAGGCGTGCTCTATATCGATATGATTTCGCAACAACGCATCGCAAACCGTCTCGCCCGGCTCAGCCTCTATCGCGACACCTTCAGGACATAGTTCGTGATGGGGCAACACAACAATTTCAGTCATTCGCTAGCATCCTCATCTAAAGCAGGGTGAGATTGGTCAATAGCTGAGAGCGAAACACCGCTCAAAGCACGCTTAATACTACGATCCATACGACGCGCCGCAAACGTCTCAGACACACCACCTGCCTCCGCCACGGCATTTCGAAGCACATCGGGACTTTCGCCCTTTGCCGCCACGGCCAAGGTCGCCATCGCCTGCTCAAGTAAAACAAGCTCTTGCGGATCAAGTAAGTCTGCATCGGCCGCTAATGCCGCCGTCACACCGGCAATTAACTGTTCGGCTTCTACCCGTGCTTCTGTCAGCTGCCTAGCCTGCATATCCTCGGCGGCATACTCATAACTCGCACGGAGCATCGTTGCCACTTCATCATCAGCTAGGCCAAACGAAGGCTTAACGACAATCCCCGCACTGGTGCCAGTCGTCTCCTCTGAAGCAGACACCTCAAGCAGATCATCGGCATCAACGCGAAAAGTAACCTTTAAGCGTGCAGCACCGGCCACCATCGGGGGTATACCCTTGAGTTCGAACTGCGCCAGCGAACGGCAGTCTTCTACACGCTCTCGCTCGCCCTGAAGCACATGCACCAAAAGGCCCGTTTGACCATCACGCGCAGTGGTGAACTCCTGCGCTTTGGCAACCGGGATTGTTGTATTGCGAGGAATGATTCGCTCAACTAATCCGCCATAGGTTTCAACACCCAGTGACAGCGGCGTCACATCGAGCAACAGCACGTCGTTCTCGCTGCGGTTTCCAACCAGCACATCCGCCTGTCGGGCAGCGCCCATAGCAACCACTTGATCCGGATCAATTGAGCACAGTGGCAACTGTCCAAATAGCTGGCCAACGGTTTTAGATACTATCGGCATTCGCGTTGAGCCACCCACAAGAACCACTCGATCGACCGCGCTGATCCCCGCATCTTGCAAGCACTGCCTACAGGCCACTGAAGTCTGCGCTAATAGCGGCATACAGAGCGTATTTAGCTGCTCAAGCGTTATTTCACAGTCTGTAAGGTCTGAATGAATCTCAGATAAAGCCACCGTCACTGTATCGCGTTCTGACAAGGCTTCTTTCACCGCTCGCGCTTGCGTTAAAAGACGTTTTCTCGCCGCCGGTATCAGCGACGTAATACCCGCCTCTTGTTGCAACCAGTCGGCAATAACACGATCAAAATCATCGCCGCCTAAGGCGCTGTTGCCACCGGTAGCCAATACCTCAAAAACACCACGGTGCAACCGCAATATAGAAATATCAAAAGTGCCGCCACCTAAATCGTAAACCGCAATAACACCCTCTTCTGCCTCATCAAGGCCATAAGCCACAGCCGCTGCGGTAGGTTCGTTGAGCAAACGTAGTACCTGAAGGCCCGCTAATTCAGCGGCCTGGCGCGTAGCCTGTCGCTGCGCATCATCAAAATAGGCTGGGACTGTTACCACGACGCCATCGACACCCTCATCAAGCGCACTCACCGCCCGCGCTTTCAAAGCCCGCAAAATATCCGCCGAGATTTCGACAGGGGTACGCGCACCCGTTGTCGTGGTGAATGCCAAGGTGTCCGAATCCGCAAACAACCGATGTCCATCATCGATAACATCGGCTCGAGCTCGACCCATAAAGCGCTTAGCGGAGGCGATTGTGTCGCCATGCGAGTCTTCCACGCAGACGAGCGCCTCGGCCCCGACTAACGGCACTGCACCACTGTAATTAACGACCGAGGGTAATACCTCGCGACCATCCTCACCTTTAAATACCGTGAGCGCCGCGCCATTATAATGAGCGACAAGGCTGTTAGTGGTGCCCAGATCAATACCCAAACCCACCTTGCGACGCACAGGCTGAGGATTAGAAACACCCGGCTCGGCAATCTGCATTAAGGCCATGCTAATTCCTTTCTTAGTAGTCTTACGAGTGATCACCCAACACGACATTTCTGCCGAAAAAATCGACGAAACCGCAACGCGGCGTTCATTCACATCATTATAGATTGGCCATTCAATTAATGCCGACCGTCTGAGAGATTTCTCTTTGCAACTTAGACAAATACTGCATGCGCACCCAATGAATACCCGCGTCCGCAGCATTCTCTTCGTCAATAGCATCCGAGAACTTCTGCGCCTCCGCAGTAAACAGCATGGCAGCCTCATCACAGAGCGCAGCGCGCGCTGCGTTGTCGCCCGTATTGAGCTCGGCAAGCTGTTCGCGCAATTCGATCTGCTGCATCATGAACGCAGTATCCATTGGCGCACGCTCGTATGAGGACAGGTCTTGACCCATATTTTCCAGCAGGTAGCCCGCCCTCATCACAGGGTCAGACAAAACACCGAAGCCCGCATTGATGTCCGCTGACAAAGCCGCGGCCAGCTTGCGCTCATTGGCAGGGCGGTCGGTAAACCGATCTGGGTGAAATTCAAGCTGCAGCGTTCTAAAGCGCACCGCGAGCTGATCTAAATCAACATCAAATATCGGTGCCATCTGAAATAACGCGAAATAGTTTTTTTCCGTAACGAGCGGCGGCATCATAGTCCTATGTGTTAAACAGTGAAGCTCTCACCGCAACCACATTCTGCGCTTACGTTAGGATTTTTAAACTCTAAGCCTTCATTCAAACCATCGCGCGTAAAATCGACGACCGTCCCATCGAGGTAAACCAAACTCTTCGGATCGATAAACAAACGCACTCCGTGCTCCTCGAACACCGTGTCTTCAGGGTCCGGCATATCAACGAATTCGAGTACATACGCCAAACCCGAGCACCCCGAGGTTCGGACACCGAGGCGAATACCGTCGCCTTTCCCACGCGCTTCAAGCTGTCCAAGTACGTGCTTTGCCGCAGAGGCTGTTACACCAATCGCCATGATCAGTCTCGCTTGTCACGATAGTTTTTAACTGCAGCCTTAATGGCATCTTCGGCGAGTACCGAGCAGTGAATCTTAACTGGAGGAAGCGATAACTCTTGGGCGATCTCGGTATTCTTAATCGACGCAGCTTCATCGAGATTTTTGCCTTTCACCCACTCAGTGAGCAACGAGCTAGACGCAATGGCAGAACCACAACCATAAGTTTTAAATTTGGCATCTTCTATGATGCCCGCATCATTTACTTTGATCTGCAGCCGCATCACATCGCCGCAGGCTGGCGCACCGACCATGCCGGTACCAACATCCTCGTCGCTGTCGTCCATCTTGCCGACGTTGCGGGGGTTTTCGTAATGATCAATCACTTTGTCACTATATGCCATGCTTGCCTCTCTAGACGTGCGCTAGCGCACGAAACTTCTGTGTGAAATTAGTGTGCAGCCCATTCGATGGTGCTGAGGTCAATGCCGTCTTGATGCATATCCCATAGGGGTGAAAGCTCACGCAGCTTATTAACCGCACGCTCCACTTGCTCTATCGCATAGTCCACCTCAGCTTCGGTTGTGAAACGACCAAAACTAAAGCGCAATGAGCTGTGTGCCATCTCGTCATTCAGACCCAGTGCACGTAAAACATAAGAGGGCTCAAGACTCGCTGAGGTGCATGCTGATCCACTCGAAATAGCAAGATCCTTCAATGACATCAGCAATGACTCGCCTTCAACATAGGCAAAGCTCACGTTTAATGCGCCGGGCAGACGCTGTTCAGCATCGCCATTAATGAACACTTCGGTCATGCCGCTCACCCCAGTCCAGAACCGCTCACGCAGGGCTGTCAGACGCAATGCCTCTTCGGCCATTCCTTCCTTAGCAACACGAGCCGCCTCACCCATACCCACAATTTGGTGGGTCGGTAAAGTACCTGAGCGCATGCCACGCTCATGACCACCACCGTGAACCTGTGCTTCGATACGAATACGGGGCTTGCGACGCACGTACAAAGCACCAATACCCTTGGGGCCATACATTTTATGTGCCGACATGGACAGTAAATCGACCTTCATGGCATCGATATCTATCTCGACTTTGCCGGCGCTTTGCGCGGCATCAACATGGAAGATCACGCCGGCAGCGCGCGTTATCTCGCCAATAGCGGCGATATCGTTGACCGTGCCAATCTCGTTATTAGCGTGCATGATACTCACCAAAATGGTGTCTTCTCGCAGGGCCGCTGCGACCATTTCAGGCGTTGTCACACCGTGAGTGTTTGGCTCGAGGTAGGTCACTTCATAACCCTCCCGCTCCAACTGCCGACAGGTATCTAATACCGCTTTGTGTTCGATTTTTGAGGTGACAATATGCTTGCCTTTCTTTTGATAGAAATGCGCGACACCTTTAATCGCCAAGTTATCTGACTCAGTCGCACCGGAGGTCCAAACGATCTCACGAGGATCTGCATTGATTAGTTCGGCCAGCTGAATTCTCGCGTTCTCTACCGCCTCTTCGGCTTTCCAACCAAATACATGCGACCGCGATGCAGGATTGCCAAAATTGCCATCCATTGACAAACAGCGTGTCATGGCTTCCACAACACGCGGATCAACCGGCGTCGTCGATAAATAATCTAAGTAAATAGGCGTGTTTACCACTGCGTTCATTTTCATTACCTCTCAAGGTGCTCACTATCGCGTCAATACTGTTAGGGCCGTAAAATCGGCCGTTACAGCTGTTGCGCGATCAAATTCTGTAAAGACCGGCTGCCACGGGCGCTCTGCTGACTCACCGCGGACTGCACGTCTCGGCGATCAACCAACTCGGCCAAGCTAATTTGACTCAAAAAACCATGTATTTGCTCACTCAGGTCTTGCCACAAATGGTGCGTTAGACACACTTCTCCATGATGGCAGTTTCCCTTGCCGCTACAGTTAGTCGCGTCTACTGATTCATCAACTGCATCGATAATTTCAGCAACAAAAATCTGAGGTCGTGCCCGTGCTAAACGATAACCACCACCGGGACCGCGAACGCTTGTTACCAGTGCGCCGCGACGCAGCTTCGCAAACAGCTGCTCCAAATACGACAAGGAAATCTCCTGACGGCCCGAAATATCAGCCAAAGAAACTGGCCGATCATCTCCGTGTATTGCTAAATCGAGCATCGCTGTAACGGCGTAACGACCGCGAGTTGTCAGCTTCATGGCTGGATCCCCTGTTAGACCGCTATAGTGTGCTAAGCCCGACTAATTTAGTCAACTATAAAACCAAGTAATTTAGTCGGGTATTAGCCAAAGACATGGACAATACTGTGGCATTAACTGTCCCGCTTGCGTGCCGACTTCTGTGTTTGCGTCAGCATCCCTCGCAACATACCTAACTCCATCTCATCCAAATTGATACGATTGAACAGGCGCATAAAGCGCGGCATCAGTTGACGCGGCGCCACGGGATCAAGAAATCCAATTTCTGTCAGCGTCGATTCCAAGTGCTGATAAAAGTGCTGCTTGGCGTCGGCCGTTGCAAAGGGCGTATCCCAATGCGCATCTTCGGCTGCTGGATAGCTATCAGCCACCTCACACATGCGCAGTTCATAGGCGACTATTTGCACCGCCATTGCCAGGTTCAGTGACGTATAGCTTTCGTGCGTCGGGATATGACAATGCAGATTACACAATTGCAATTCCTCATTGAGCAAACCACGATCTTCGCGGCCGAATAGAATGGCGACCTGCTGATCGCTAGAATAAGTCGCCACGCGCTCAGCACAATGGCGCGCATTTTGTACTGGCCAAGGAATTCGTCGCTCACGCGCGCTCGTACCGACCACGAATTGGCAGTCGGCAATGGCCTCTTGTAAGGTCTCCACCACACGCGCCCCTGCCAGTACGTCTGCTGCGGAGGCTGCTCGCCATTCAGCTTCTGGCGTTGGAAACGACTTTGGTGCGACCAACGTGAGCCTGTGCAGGCCCATATTTTTCATCGCTCGGGCCGCCCCGCCGATGTTGCCAGCGTTGGTGGTATGGACTAATACAACTTGAATATTGTTAGGATTCATAAGGATTCGGTATGTTGTGGGGCCTGCAGTGTAACAAAGCCAGACAAAAGCCCGTTAATTGCTGGCGCTTCGCCTGTTATGATGCGCGACCTTGACGTATGAGTAGCCTGGAGTAATACATGGAACCAATGACCACCATAGCGCTACGCGCCGCCCGCAAAGCCGGCGAGTTAATTGTGCGCGCCTCGGACGAGTTGGATCGAGTAGGCTACCAAGCCAAGGGCGCTGCCGACTTCGTCACTGAAGTTGATATAGCGTCGGAAAAAGAAATTCTTTATCACTTGCAGAAGGCTTATCCGGATCATGCATTTTTAGGTGAAGAAGGCGGGCTAACCGGTAACGAAGATGCGGAATATACTTGGATCATAGATCCACTCGATGGCACATCGAATTTCCTACGTGGCATTCCGCACTACTGTATTTCGATCGGCTGCATGAAAAATGGACGATTGGAGCACGCGGTCGTCCTCGACCCCGTACGTCGCGAAGAATTCACCGCAGCCCGCGGATGTGGTGCGCAGCTCAACGGCCATCGACTTCGCGTCAGCAACCGAACAGAACTTAAAAATTCATTGTTAGGCACTGGTATTCCCTACCTAGGACACCATGCCGACAAAGCGGAAGCCTATGCCAACTCCATGGCGGCACTCTCCGTGCAGTCCATGGGTATTCGACGCATGGGCGCTGCAGCGCTCGATCTGGCTTACGTTGCAGCGGGTCGGCTCGATGCCTTCTGGGAGATCGGACTCAAGCCCTGGGATATGGCCGCCGGCGCACTTTTAGTCCGAGAAGCTGGCGGATTGATCGCTGACTTTCAAGGGGGTGATCAGTATATGGACTCAGGCAATATAGTGTGTGGCGCACCCAAACTGTTCAAGCAAGTGCTTCAGGCCGTATCACCGGTACTTAAAGACGCCAGCTAGACTGGCGCTCAACTCAGTCAATAACGCTATTTATCGCTAAAATGTGGCGCGCGTTTTTCAAAGAACGCGCGTTGCGCCTCGCCTGCATCGGCGGTGAGCGATAACAAAGCCTGCTGTCGATCTTCAATCGCCATGGCCGCCTCCATCGATGGCGCGTCAACTGATAAATTCAGCGCATCTTTGGTCATACGTAGACCCAGCGGTGCAGTACTCAACATGTCGTCAATGTAACCCTGCGCTGCGTGCTCTAACTGCTCATCAGGTACAACCTCGGACACAAGATTTACCGCCAGTGCGCGCTGAGCGCGGATAAAGCGCCCGGTGAGCAATAGTTCTGAAGCGACAGACAAGCCAACTAAGCGCGGTAATAAATAGCTAGAGGCCATATCACAGCCACTCAGCCCTATTTTAATATAAGCTGCATTCATCTTTGCCGATTCACCCGCAATACGAATATCGGCCGCGAGTGCTAAGCTAAATCCACCACCACAGGCCGCACCTTGCACTAACGCAATAATCGGCTGTGGACAGCGACGCATTGCTCGATAGATATCACCAATACGCTTTTGGGTGCCTTCATAAAGTAACTGTGGGCTGACCCCTTCGGCCAAACCAAAACCGCCATCAGCCAAATCTAGGCCCGCACAAAACGCGCGGCCATTGGCTTTTAAGACCACCACACGAACATCAGTACGATGTCGAAGTTGCGTAAAATAATCAGCCAAAGCATCAACGAGTGTCGCACTCATTGCGTTGAGCGCTTCTGGCCTATTAAGTGTCACCCACTCGACCGCACTATCACGGGTCACTAATAACTCATCAGTCACGTCAACACCTCATTATAAAATGATGTTTGGCGGAGCCACTCAACACCAAACTATGTTTTTAACCACTCACCAATCGCGTTATGTCTATGTCGCTAACAGCGCGAGCGCAAATCACCCCTGTGCAACTCAGGGGATGGTCTCGTCTTGCTCACCACCCTCTTTCAAGGGAATTGCCAAGTCTTCTTTATTAACACCCAGCGCGAGCAGTGTGGTTGCAGAGACATAAATTGATGAGTAGGTACCGATCGCAACACCGACCAAAAGTGCGATGGCGAAGCCGAAGATCATCTCCCCACCAAATAACGCTAAGGCCAGTAAAACGAGCAGCGTTGTCAATGAAGTCACCAAAGTGCGCCCAAAGGTTTCTGATAAGGAAATATCGAGAATTTCAATGGGATCAGCGCGGCGTACGCGGCGAAAGTTCTCGCGAATTCGATCAGCGACCACAATCGTGTCGTTTAACGAATAGCCAATCACAGCTAACACTGCGGCCAAAACCGTCAGATCAAACTCCAAGCCTGTCAGCGAGAAAAAGCCGAGCACAAAAACAACATCGTGAGCCAGTGCGACCACAGCACCCACCGCAAACTTGAATTGGAATCGAAATGCCACATAGAGCATAACCAGGCCCAAGGCCAGCAGCATCGCCAGACCACCCTGCTCGCGAAGCTCATCGCCTACCTGTGGCCCAACAAATTCAACTCGACGCAGATCGACGCTACTGGTGGCTGTACGACGTAATTCCTCGACCATCGCCACACCCTCAGCATCTGAGTAGCCCTGGGGCAGTCTGACCAAAACATCTCGATCGGTGCCAAAACTAACCACAACCGCACCCGCATAGCCTTGGTCCGTCAATTGTGATCGAATTTCGCCTAAATCAACGCTGTCGCCGTACTCAACCTCTACCAAGGTACCGCCGGTAAAATCCAGTCCCCAGTTGAGTTGTTGTATCGCCAGAGAGCCCAAAGCCACCAACATAGCCACTATAGAAAATGCAGTGGTCACCTTGCGCCATTTCATGAAGGGAATCGTTTTCATACGTTTTCTCCGTCGGAGTCGCGGTACGAAATAGGGCCTATCGACAAAGCATCCACTCTGCGGCTGCCATAGAAGAGATTAATCAATGCCCTAGTACCCAAAATGGCGGTAAACATTGAAGTTACGATACCCACTGACAGCGTTACAGCAAAGCCCTTAATGGGTCCAGTACCGACAGCATAGAGAATGACCGCCACAATTAACGTGGTGATATTCGCGTCCAAAATGGTCGCTACCGCGCGCTCAAAGCCCGAATGAATTGCCATTTGGGGGGACATCCGTGCCGCTAGCTCCTCCCGAATCCGTGAGAAGATCAGCACGTTCGCGTCAACCGCCATACCGACCGTTAACACGATACCAGCGATACCGGGTAACGTCAGCGTCGCACCAAGCAGGGACATGACTGAAATGAGCAGGATTAAATTAACCGATAATGCGATCACCGCCGCTACGCCAAACACGCGGTAGTAAAGAATCATAAACAGCACTACCAGTGCGAGTCCCATTTGAACCGACTTAACACCCAGCGCAATATTCTCGGCCCCTAGAGACGGCCCCACCGTGCGCTCTTCCACAAAAGTAATCGGTGCCGCCAGTGCACCAGCACGTAACATAAGCGCCAACTCAGAGGACTCTGCTGGGCTATCTAAGCCGGTAATTTGAAACTGCGCGCCCAACGCCGACTGAATGACGGGGGCCGTCAATAAGTTTTTCTCGTCGTAAGGCACCCGAATCGCAACTTCGCGGCCCGACTCATCTGTTTCATAGCGGGTCCGATATTTGCGCTCGATAAAAAGTACACCCATGCGCCGCTTGATGTTGCTGCGGGTTGCACGCGACATCAACATGCCACCCTCACTATCGAGGCTTATCTGTACATTGGGCTGTCCATTCTGATCAAAACTCGCGTTGGCGCCAGACACCCGCTCACCCGAAATAATGACGTCACGCTCAAGCCATTCGGTGGCGCCACCTCGACCAGCACTCCGATAACTAAATCGCTGTTTGTCGGTCACTGGGGCGCTAGTATCGGCCACCAACCTAAACTCAAGATTAGCAACCTTGCCCAAAATACGTTTAGCTTCTGCCGTATCTTGAATACCCGGCAATTCAACGACGATACGATTTTTACCCTGACGCTGGACTAAAGGTTCAGAGACACCCAGTTCGTTGACACGATTGCGCAGCGTCGTGAGGTTTTGCGTCACTGCATAATCAATAACCTCGGCAATAGTTTGCTCAGTGACCTCTGCAAATAGGTTCCAGCTGTCGGTCTCATCAACCCGATCTAGCAATAATTCTGGATATAGCTCATCGACTAGATCTCGCGCTTCTTCGCGCGAGTTTTCATCACGAAATCGCAGTGCCACTTGGTTGCCATCACGACTCACTAAGCCACGGACCCGCGCTTCTCGTAAAATGCGTTTAATACCGTTCTCGTACATTTCCAGCTTGCGATCTGTGGCCGCCTTGACATCGACTTCAAGCTTAAAATGCACGCCTCCACTCAAATCCAGGCCCAGTTTCATCGGCTCTGCACCACCACGCGCTAGCCACTCAGGTGTCGTTGGCGCGAGGTTGAGTGCAACAATGAAATTATCGCCCAAGGCGCGCTTAATGAGTGCTTGCGCGCGCAACTGCGAGTCGCGATCAGCAAGACGTATCAGCGCTGATTTTCCATCGCCTTGAATTTCTTCACCAAAATAAACAATACCGCCCTCATCGAGTCCTTGCTCAGCACGCTGGAGAATATCCTCATCAATTTTCTGTGTGCTACTGATGCCTGCTATTTGTAACGCAGCATCGGGCGCATACAGATTAGGCGCTGCATAATAAAAGCCGAACGACACGACGCTTAAAATGAACAGATATTTCCAAAGAGAATAGCGATTGAGCATAGCGGACTCGTTAAATTGGGCAGGCGCAGAGTTTACCGCTTGCGACGATGACTTTACAGCGGCCTGAGGAACAAGCCGCCACTAACAAGGAAATGGGTAGTAAATTGACGAAATTCAAGCCTATTAACCCAGCCAGGCCCGCCCATTACGGAAAATACGCATCCAACCCGAATCCTGTTGCCATTCTGCTGGCGCCCAAGAGAGTTGACTGGCGCGAAACACGCGCTCTGGATGGGGCATCATGATGGTAACCCGGCCGTCCGCACTGCACAGACCACTGATGCCATTAGGTGACCCATTGGGGTTAGCCGGATAGTTCTGCGTCACACCAAGTTGATTGTCGATGTAACGCATCGCAATGGTACCCGAATTTTCGGCAGCACCCAGCGCGGTGGCTCCCTGAAATTGTGCCCTGCCTTCGCCGTGCGCAACCACAATCGGCAAATGCGAGCCCGCCATATCCGCCAACAAGATAGAAGGCGAAGGTTCAACACGCACCAGTGCCAACCGCGCTTCATACTGCTCAGATTCATTACGTGCAAACCGCGGCCAATGTTCAGCACCGGGAATCAAACTATTTAATGCTGATAGCATCTGACAGCCATTGCAGACGCCCAAAGTGAATGTATCGGCACGATGAAAATATTGGCTAAACTCGTCGCGAACTTGCGGGTTAAACAAAATACTTTTAGCCCATCCTTCACCCGCACCCAATACATCGCCATAGGAGAAGCCACCACAGGCGGCCAAGCCATTGAATTCGGCCAGTGACACGGCGCCCGATAACAAGTCACTCATGTGAACATCGACCGCATCAAACCCTGCGCGATCAAATGCCGCCGCCATTTCGAGCTGCCCATTGACGCCTTGCTCACGTAAAACTGCAAGCTTTGGTCTAACGCCAGTCGCGATAAACGGTGCGGCGATATCTTCATTAACATCATAAGTCAGGGCAGCAGACAGACCAGAGTCTGGCGCTGTTATCGCGGCGAACTCCTGATCTGCGCAGGCCTCATTGTCCCGCAGACGCGCTATCGCATGGCTCGTTCGAGACCAGATACTTTGCAGGGCGCCGCGCTGGCTATCGATTAATTCGAACTGGGGGGTGTTGACAACAATGCGTTCATCACAGCGCGGCGTCGCCACTTCAGTGAGCAATTCGCTTAATCCATACTCGCTCGCGATCGATTCAACGACATGCAGCTCGCTAGCGGCAACCTGCAAAACCACGCCAATCTCCTCAGAAAAAAGCGCAGCGACGGCATCATCCGCACTGACGTCGAGTTCGATATCGAGTCCGCAGCGGCTCGCAAAAGCCATTTCTAACAAACTCACCAAAACACCACCATCTGATCGATCATGGTAAGCAAGCAGTAAATTTTGGCGCTTTAAAGCATTGATAAAGCCAAATAGTGATTTGAGATCCGAAGCGCTGACATCGGGTGGCGTATCGCCAAGACAATTAAACACTTGCGCGAGAACGGAGCCCCCCAACCGATTAGCACCACGGCCTAAGTCGAGTAGTAATAATTTGCTATCAACGTCAAGCTTCAAGGTGGGCGTTAAGGTATCGCGAACATCGCCCACTGGGGCAAAGGCCGATACGATAAGCGACACGGGCGACGTCACCGACTTTTCTTCACCCCCATCCTGCCAAGTTGTACGCATGGACATTGAGTCCTTACCAACGGGCACTGTGATCCCTAACGCCGGACAAAATGTCATCCCGACGGCATGTACCGTGTCATAAAGGACGGCATCGTCATGCCCATGACCCGCAGCACACATCCAGTTAGCTGATAAGCGGATATCACCCATTCGCGCTACAGGTGCGGCAAGCAAATTAGTAATGGCCTCAGCGATGGACATTCGCGCCGATGCGGGGCCGTCAAGCAACGCAATTGGCGTGCGCTCACCCATACTCATCGCCTCGCCAAGATGCGAGTTGAGAGAGACGGTAGTTACCGCACAATCTGCTACCGGTACCTGCCAACGCCCGACCATTTGATCCCGCGCGACCATACCGGTTACTGAGCGATCGCCGATGGTGATCAAAAAACTCTTGCTGCCGACAGCAGGAAACGACAAAACTCGATTCAGACAATCCGCGATGGGGAGTTTTGCATCAAAATGATCAGCAGGTGTCGGCCCATGCGTTGCATCGCGGTGCATTTTAGGTGCCTTTCCGAAAAGTAATGACATCGGCAGGTCGACAGGGGAATTGTCAAACTGGCTGTCGCCCAAATAGAGATGATGCGCTTGCGTTGCTTCGCCCACCACGGCATAGGGACAGCGTTCACGACGACAAATCGCCTCAAAAGTGGCCAAATCCGCAGGCTCTATAGCCATCACATAACGCTCTTGCGACTCGTTACACCAAATTTCTCGCGGGCTCATGCCGGGCTCATCACTCGGGACATCGCGCAATGCAAAACGACCGCCACGGCCGCCGTCTTTTACTAACTCAGGCAAGGCATTACTCAAGCCTCCCGCACCTACGTCATGGATGAAGGCAATAGGATTTTCCGCCCCCAGCGCCCAACATCGGTCAATAACCTCCTGACAGCGGTGCTCCATTTCAGGGTTTTGTCGCTGCACTGACGCAAAGTCTAAGTCTTCATCGCTCTGACCACTGGCCATCGATGAGGCGGCGCCGCCACCCAAGCCAATCAGCATGGCAGGGCCGCCCAACACCACCAACTTGGCGCCGGGCTGAAAGTCTCCTTTTTCAACATGCTCTGTGCGTATATTGCCAAAGCCACCGGCAATCATAATCGGCTTGTGATAGCCCTTCACACCTTGATTAGTGGCCAGCTCAAAGGTCCGAAAATAGCCCGTGATATTGGGCCGACCAAATTCATTATTAAACGCAGCGGCACCTATAGGACCGTCGATCATAATCTGCAGTGGCGTCACAATGCGCTCAGGCTTTCCGTAATTGATTTCCCAGGGCTGCTCGAGACCCGGGATATTTAAATGTGATACCGAGAAGCCCACCAGGCCGGCCTTGGGACGTGACCCTCGCCCAACCGCACCTTCATCGCGAATTTCTCCGCCAGAGCCTGTTCCCGCACCGGCAAAGGGCGCTATCGCTGTTGGGTGATTATGGGTTTCGACCTTCATCAATAGGTGAATATCTTCGTCGTGATATCCATAGCTATGCGTATTCGGGTCGGGATAAAGGCGACCCGCGCGCTGTCCCGCCACGACTGCCGCGTTGTCTGAGTAAGCGGATAAAACCCCTTCGCCACCGCAGTGATAGGTATTTCGAATCATCGCGAACAGCGAGTGTTCTAGCTCGACACCATCGATAGACCAACTCGCATTGAAAATCTTGTGTCGACAATGCTCTGAGTTCGCCTGTGCAAACATCATCGATTCTACATCAGTGGGATTTCGCCCCAGCGCAGTAAACGCCTCGGTTAAGTAATCCACCTCATCATCAGCCAGCGCCAGTCCCAAATTCTGATTAGCGGTATCTAGCGCAGTTCGTCCGCCCGTCAGCAGATCGACACGCTCGTATGTTACCGGGGCAATTTGCGCAAATATTGACGCACAGTCGGCGACCGACGTGAGCACCGATTCAACCATCCGGTCGTGCAGACAGCGCTCCGCGACTTTTAATTCACGCTCTGAAAGCAGCTCCAAGCCATCGAGCGCATAAATCACACCGCGCTCGATACGCGCCACCGCACTAAATCCACAATTGTGCGCGATATCAGTTGCTTTACTTGACCAAGGGGAGATCGTTCCCAGTCGTGGCACAATAACGCGGCATTGCGCTGCATTTAGCAACGTCGGATCAGCAAGTGGCGCAGTACCGGGCTGCAATAAATCGGCCAAACGTTGGAGATCGACGCTATCCGTGGTATCTACGGCATAAAACCAAGTGGCGCGTTGCAGATCCAGCGCAACGTTAACTTCCTTGAGTATTTCAGCGAGCTGTTCAAAACGTGGCGCACTAAGCGCATCGGTGCCGGGGAGCAAGAGCATGACTAAGGTCCTTCAAATTAGGCGAACATTATACCCTGCCATATGGCCCCCACGGGTAGCCCAGAGGCGCTAGAATGACGGTTATGCGAATTTTCTCCATTTTGTCCATCACCGCTGTAAGCCTAATGCTAACAAGTTGCGGCTCAGATAGGATTTTTGATCGTCTCAATACCGAAGAGACGCTGATCGTATTGACGCGAAACAGCCCAACCACCTACTACTTCGACAACGATCAGGAGACAGGATTCGAGTACGAGCTGACTAAAGCGTTTGCTGATGCCGAGGGCTTAAAACTAAGAATATCTGTCGCATTTACACTCGAAGATCTGATGAGCTCACTTGCTGAAGGACAAGCGCATGTGGCGGCCGCCGGTTTAACAAAGACCAACGATCGTGATCTTCAATTTAAAGCCACCGATCCTTATTTAAAGCAAAAACCGCTCATTGTGTACAAGTCTGGCGCATCGCGACCGCGCAATCTGAATGAACTGGTCGATCGGGACATTGTCGTGCTTGCAGGTAGCAGCCATATCGAGTCACTGAAGCGGCTCAACCAAACTATTGGCAATATTAATTGGCGCGAAATTCGCGCTGCAGACAGCTTAGAGATCATGCAGCTTGTCGCCGAGGAAAAAGCAGAACTTGCCATCGTCGATTCGATCGAATTTCGGATGCAACACGGCCTCTTCCCCAGATTAGTCGCCGCACTGAGTCTAGAAGACGAGGAAGATATTGTTTGGTATCTGCCGTCCTTGCCAGGCAGTGATGCGTTGCGGTTGCGATTTAACCGCTTCCTCCAAAATCACAAAGAAACGGGTGCACTGCAACGACTGCGAGAGCGCCATTTCGGCAGCAGTAAAAATGCGTCGCGGATTGGTTCGTTTACCTTTCAGCAAAAGGTCAAAACGACGCTTCCTAAGTGGCAACCGCTAATAGAAGCAGTCGCATACGAATATCAACTGGACTGGCGGCTGCTCGCTGCAGTGTCTTATCAAGAATCTCACTGGGATCCAACGGCTATATCACCCACAGGTGTGCGCGGCATGATGATGATTACTCGCGCCACAGCAAAGGATCTCGGTGTTATAGACCGCACTGATGCCAAGCAAAGTCTTCGCGGTGGTGCGCGATTTATCAAAAGCCTATCTAGACGAC
>CAWUXF010000022.1:0-16408 GCA_963926325.1 uncultured Luminiphilus sp.
GCAAGCTGTGGCTGGCTGATCCAACAGGCATGTCCGAGTCTCGAGGAGCGTCTGCGACTATCTGTCAAGTTAGGTATGGCTATCGGTATCAGCGAGCTTGGGCTCGGTGACAGCGACGACATCTATCCGGGACTCTACACCCAGGCCACGCTTGATGAACTGGAAAGTTTGGCCAGCATGTCCAATGAAGGAATAGGTATTAGCGCCGCCGCCTCGACTGATATTGATCTGTCCACTCGGATAGACGTTGAGGCTGCATCGCAGGGCCGTCAGGTATTAGGGGGCTTAGCTGACGGCCATCGCGACTTGCTAGAACGACAGCTCCACATTCTGCTGAAAGCGTTACTCAACAGCACATCGAAAGCCTGAGTACCCACTAAGCCATGGTTCAGCCGAGGCTGTAAATCGACGGCATCAAGAGGATGAAGCGATATTCAAACCAGCAACTTTCTGGAAGCCTTTAGGCAGCTTATTGCCGCGTCTACCTCGCTCACCTCGATAGTTTTCAAGGTCACTGAGCTTGAGGTTTAAATGCTGTTTACCCGCTGTCACTTGCAGTACATCACCCGGCTGCATCACACATAGACCCGCTAAGATTTCTTCCCGCGATGAAGCCCGCGCCGAGGGAATACCTATAATTTTATTGCCCTTACCCCGTGCCATTTCCGGCAAGTCCGCCAGTGGGAAGACCAGTAATCGTCCTTCATTAGTCGCAGCAGCAACCAACAAATCCTCCCCCTGCGGGATGGGCGCAGGGTGTATCACTTGCGCAGCGCTGGGTAGGCTTAACACCGCCTTACCAGCTTTATTTTTTGACTGTAGATCACTAAAACGTGCAACAAAACCGTAACCAGCATCACTCGCCAACAAGTATCGATCGGTATCTACGCCGGTCAGCAGACCTTCGAAAGTAGCGCCAGACGGCGGATTGATGCGCCCCGTAAGCGGTTCACCTTGCCCGCGTGCTGAGGGTAGCTGATGGCTGGCCAGAGTATAGGCACGACCGGTTGAGTCAAAAACTACCGTCGGTAAATTTGAACGACCAAGCATCGACATCTTGAAGCTGTCGCCCGATTTGTAGCTCAGTGCAGCGGGATCCATATCATGGCCCTTAGCCGCTCGGATCCATCCTTTTTCAGATAATACGACGGTCAGCGGATCTGCCGTTGTCAGCTCTACCTCACTGAAAGCGCGAGCTTCATCGCGGCTGACTATGGGTGAACGACGATCGTCACCATGGCTCTCGGCGACGGCCACCAACTCTTTCTTAATCAGCGTTTTCAAGCGCGCGTCGCTTCCCAAGATAAGTTCCAAGCCATCGCGCTCAGCTGAAAGCTGATCTTGCTCGCCGCGGATTTTCATCTCTTCCAACTTCGCCAGATTGCGCAGCTTTAAATCAAGAATGGCTTCCGCCTGAATATCAGACAGGCCAAAGGCGGCGATCAGCGCAGATTTTGGATGGTCCTCCTCTCGGATAATACGAATGACCTCGTCAAGGTCGAGGTAAGCAATTAGATAACCCTCGAGGATGTGCAGTCTGCGCATCACCCGTTCTAGACGATGCTCAAGTCGGCGTCTGACCGTGGCACGGCGAAACTCAAGCCACTCACGTAAAATACCATCGAGTGACTTCACCCCTGGCCGACCATCAATACCAATAAGATTTAGGTTTACGCGATAGCTTCGTTCAAGCTCAGTCGTAGCAAACAAATGGCTCATTAGCGGCGCCAAATCGACCCGATTCGAACGCGGCACAACAACTAAACGCGTAGGGTTCTGATGATCAGACTCATCTCGCAAGTCCGCTACCATCGGCAATTTACGCGCCTGCATTTGCGCGGCTATTTGCTCGAGTAATTTGGAACCAGACACCTGAAAAGGCAGTGCATCGATAATGATCGCACCATCCTCAACACGCCATGCAGCGCGCATTTTCAGGCTGCCACGACCGCTAGCATAAATTGCACGGATATCCGACGCGGGGGTAATAATCTCGGCGTCAGTGGGGAAGTCAGGCCCTTTTATATGCTCGCAAAGCTCTTCGAGTGTCGCCTTGGGTGAATCCAAAAGATGGATCGCAGCGGTGACTACCTCACGTAAATTGTGCGGCGGGATATCCGTGGCCATACCAACAGCAATACCCGTGGTGCCGTTCAGCAGCACATTAGGTACCTGCGCCGGCAACACGCGAGGCTCATCTAGTGTGCCATCGAAATTTGGCTGCCAGTCCACAGTTCCCTGGGCAAGCTCACCGAGGAGTACTTCGGCATATTGGGTAAGTTTGGACTCGGTATAACGCATGGCAGCAAATGATTTGGGATCGTCGGGGGAGCCCCAATTTCCCTGGCCATCAACCAGCGGATAACGATAGCTAAAGTCCTGCGCCATCAAAACCATTGCTTCGTACGCGGCGCTATCACCGTGTGGATGAAACTTACCGATGACGTCACCGACAGTTCGAGCTGATTTCTTGTATTTCGCAGTAGCTTTTAGGCCCAACTCGCTCATCGCATACACGATCCGCCGCTGGACTGGTTTTAAACCATCGCCAATATTGGGCAGAGCGCGATCGAGAATGACGTACATCGAATAATCGAGGTAGGCTTTTTCAGCATAATCACGTAGCGACATGGTCTCGACAGCAGTCGGGCCAGTATTTAAATCAGTCATGTTCTATCCGGATTATATAAAGTGAGCTAGTCGTCCTGCCTGCGGCGACGGAGTGTCACCACTTCCGCATTAAGTTTGCTGATAGAGTGTGCCATATCTACCAGTAAACCCTGAACTGCTGCGGGGCGCGAGCGGATGAGCCGAAAAAATCGATCCTTAGGCACGCTCACAACGTTACAACTCTCAATTGCTCGCACTGTCGCGTTTCGATGACTACCCAGCAGCGCTGCCATAGTACCAAACAACTCTCCGGAATTGATTATCCCGACAGGAATATCGTTAACTAGCACCTCCGCTACACCGTGAGCCATAGAGTAGACATCGTCTGCCGGATCCCCCTGTCGGATAATAATACTGCCCGCAGGGAACACTTCTGGGGTTCCATCACCAATCGCCTGCCGAATATGTAGCGCATTTAAACGTAGTAGCAATGAAACTTGCAGGCTAACTGCTCGCATCCACTGCGTCATACGGTCGCTATCCGCGGCTAGTGCGGCCTGTAACTCACTTTTCGAGTAGGTTCGAATTTGAGCACCACCCTCTGAGCCATAAATTAATGCATCGATGTCCAGAGGCAGATAATCCATATCGGACAGCAACAAATCACCAGGCTCTAAAACGCTGACAACCGTATTATTGTAAAGTACCGACACAAGACCTTCTTCGATCACACCCACGACATCTTTCGGCATTGCGCGAAACTCTGCGGCCGGCGTCGCTTCAAGCACTACCACGCGACTGGAGATTGAGACATCGATAAAAACGGCTTGTACGGCCTGTTGTGCGCGCTCATTAATTGTTTGAAAATCAGAGCCAGATTGTGCGGTGGCAAGCATCTGCATTTCCTCAAAAGTGTGATCCAGTTCACATATCCTACCCGAGCAGGATACAGTGGGGATACAACTATTTACGTGCTTCTCTAGGCAAAAAACGAAGGATTTCGCGACAAATCAGCACCGGCTCAGGTAAGGTGCTGCCGCCTTTAGGAAATAACATAGTTTCTTAATATCGAATGCCAACAAGGGATGAACCATGAACGACCGGCACACCATTACCTGGCGGTGGCGACATTTTGACAATTTCGATGCAAAAGACTGGCACAAGCTACTGCAGCTGAGGGCCAAAGTATTCGTCGTTGAACAAAATTGCGCCTATCTCGATCCGGATAACAAGGATCTTGGCAGTTGGCATCTGGAGGCATTAATTGAAGATGTCGCGATAGGTACGTTAAGAGCATTGCCACCCGGTATGAGCTACTCGGGTAGCTCTATAGGCCGTGTTGTGATTGATCCCGATTATCGTGGCTTGCAGCTTGGCCGAGCACTGATGTTGCGCGGCATTGCCTTTAATCGAGCCATGTGGGATGCCGACATCAGAATTAGCGGGCAGGCGTATTTAGAGCCGTTCTACCATTCCCTGGGCTTTACCACCGTGCGCGGGCCCTATATGGAAGACGACATACCCCACTATGAAATGCTGCTGTCCACAGAGACTCCGTGAACAGCTAAGTGCCTAGTCCATTAGGCGCTGCGAGCTGCGCGCTTGCGCTCATACTCAAGTAAGAACTTCTTGCGCAGACGGATGCTAAGTGGGGTCACCTCAACCAACTCATCGTCTTCGATAAACTCAAGTGCCTGCTCAAGCGTGTGGCGCACAGGTGTTGTCAAGGTCAGTGCCTCATCAGTACCTGAAGCACGCACGTTCGTAAGCTGCTTGGCCTTGGTTGGATTGACCACCAAGTCATTGCTACGGCTGTGAAGACCAACAATTTGTCCTTCGTATACCTCAATATTGGGCCCGGCAAATAAGCGCCCGCGATCCTGCAATGTGAACAGTGCATAAGCCAAGGTCTTACCCTTCACCATCGACACCAAGACGCCATTGGATCGACCTGCGATGTCAGATTTTGCCACGGGACCGTAATGGTCGAATACGTGGGTCATAATGCCGCTACCTGAGGTCAGCGTCATAAACATAGAGCGGAAGCCGATCAAACCCCGTGCAGGGACAATAAATTCAAGCCTTAGACGGCCGGTGCCATCGGGTGTCAGGTTCTTTAATTCGGCGCGACGCAAACCAAGCTCCTCCATCACGCCGCCTTGGTGAACCTCTTCACAGTCAACCACCATCTGCTCGTAAGGCTCGGAGAGTACGCCGTCAATTTCTCTCTGAATAACCTCTGGTCGCGACACACCTAGCTCAAAACCCTCACGGCGCATATTTTCAATCAATACCGAGAGATGCAATTCACCACGACCAGAAACTTTAAATTTGTCCGGTGTGTCGCCTGGCTCAACCCGCAGCGCGACGTTGTGAATCAACTCCCGCTCAAGGCGCTCTTTAAGATTGCGCGAAGTGACGTATTTGCCTTCTTTGCCAGCAAATGGCGAATCATTAACCTGAAAGGTCATGCTAACGGTCGGCTCATCCACTGATAACGGCGGCAACGCCTCGGCTTCACCCTGCGTACAAATCGTGTCAGAAATATTTAGTGCTTCGATGCCGGTAACACACACAATATCACCAGCTTCAGCAGTCGGAACCTCCACACGTTCAAGGCCGTGATAGCCCATGACCTGCAAAACGCGACCATTGCGGGTTTGGCCTTCGCGATCAATCACGGTGACATTGGTATTGGGCTTAAGTATGCCTCGCGTGATACGACCCACGCCGATAACGCCGGTGTAGCTGTTGTAATCCAGCGCGCTGACCTGTAACTGCAGTGGGCCATTCGAATTCACCTCAGGCGGCGGCACTTTGTCAATTATCGCTTGGAACAAGGGTTCCATAGTGTCAGACATGTTTTCTGGATCATCGCCAGAGACACCATTCAATGCCGACGCATAAATAATGGGAAAGTCGAGCTGCTCCTCAGTAGCACCGAGTGTGTCAAACAAATCGAATACTTGGTCTACCACCCAGTCGGGCCGCGCACCGGGTCGGTCAATTTTATTGACAACCACAATAGGGTTCAGTCCGCGCTCAAAGGCTTTTGACGTCACAAAGCGCGTTTGCGGCATTGGGCCATCAACCGCGTCAACCAACAACAGCACCGAATCCACCATCGAAAGAACCCGCTCAACCTCACCACCGAAATCTGCGTGCCCGGGGGTATCTACGATGTTGATGCGGTAATCACCCCACCGAAGCGCAGTATTTTTGGCCAGGATGGTAATGCCTCGCTCTCTTTCTTGATCGTTAGAGTCCATGATGCGTTCAGCACCTGCACTGCGGCGATCGAGCGTACCTGACTGCTGTAAAAGACAGTCGACAAGGGTTGTTTTACCATGGTCGACGTGCGCGATAATAGCGATGTTACGGAGTTGGCTGATCACGTTAGCGTTCTCTTGGGGGGAATAAATAGGGACTAGGCCAAAAGCGGCGGCGCGAGTGTACCAGAAAGACACAAAAATACTTGTGAACGTTTACCGCTTCGTGTGGATTACCGTTATCCATGCAGATTAAGCGCATTAATAGCCAAGAAATCGCAAACTCAGATGCGGCGCACCAAGATAGCGCGCAAAGAACCCTGCTCGCACCAAAATAAGGCGACGCCATGTCGGTCGGCCAATTAAACTATCGATTCAATCTTAAAAAAAGGCGATAAAATCAGACACTTGCGAACAGACGCCTTTTTCGCTCACGCTGGCACGGGTATTGCTTTATTATTGACTAGCAGTGTTGCTGGTTGGTGTATTCAGCAATCAGCACCCTTTTTAAGCAGTTAACAGTTCAAGTAGATCGGCCAGCCGATCCAATTCAATCCCTCTGGAGGAGGTAGTAACATGTCAGAGCGCACGCTCAATTTAATCAAAGACAACGATGTACGCTGGGTCGACCTACGGTTTACAGACACCTGCGGTAAAGAGCAGCACGTCACCATTCCGTCGACCAGTGTCGATGACGACTTCTTTGAAGACGGCCAAATGTTCGACGGTTCGTCTATTGCCGGCTGGAAGGGCATCAACGAGTCGGACATGATCCTCATGCCTGACGACACCGCATCTGTTCTTGACCCCTTTACCGACGACGCTACCGTTATTTTGCGTTGCGACGTGATCGAGCCGAGTACAATGCAAGGCTACGAGCGTGATCCACGCAGTGTTGCACGCCGCGCCGAAGCTTACCTCGGGTCGACTGGCCTTGGAGATACGGCTTTCTTTGGCCCTGAGCCCGAGTTCTTCGTTTTTGATGACGTCAAGTGGCACGCAGACATTAGCGGTGCCGGTTACGCAATCAGCTCAGAAGAGGCAGCTTGGTCATCCAATCAGCATTTTGAAGAAGGTAACACCGGCCACCGACCGCGCGTCAAAGGCGGCTATTTTCCTGTGCCTCCAGTCGACTCACTACACGATATTCGCGCAGCGATGTGTACTGCGATGGAGCAAATGGGTCTTGATGTTGAAGTCCACCACCACGAAGTCGGTACCGCCGGTCAGTGTGAAATTGGTGTGAAATTTAACACTTTGATTAAAAAGGCTGACGAAACCCAAATCCTTAAGTACTGCGTGCATAACGTTGCTCATGCCTACGGCAAAACAGCAACATTTATGCCTAAGCCACTGGTCGGCGACAACGGTTCTGGCATGCACGTACACCAGTCGATCTGGAACGCGGGCGAAAATACCTTCGCAGGTGATGGCTACTCGGGGTTATCTGAAACAGCGCTTTATTACATCGGCGGCATCATCAAGCACGCACGTGCTCTGAACGCATTCACCAACGCATCAACCAATAGTTACAAGCGCTTAGTGCCAGGCTTTGAAGCGCCAGTGATGCTGGCTTACTCGGCACGCAACCGTTCTGCAGCGATCCGCATCCCCTACGTAGCTTCACCTAAAGGTAAGCGCGTTGAAGTTCGCTTCCCCGATCCAACAGCCAACCCCTACTTGGCATTTGCAGCAATGCTGATGGCCGGGCTAGACGGCATACAAAACAAGATTCACCCCGGCGAAGCAGCTGACAAAGATCTTTATGACCTGCCCGCTGAAGAAGGTAAGTTGATCCCAACTGTGGCTTCTAGCTTCAGCCAAGCGCTGGAGGCACTTGATGCAGATCGAGACTTCTTAACGCGCGGTGGTGTTTTTACCAACGATATGATCGACGGTTATATCGAGCTCAAAGAAGCAGATATCGAACGGCTCAATATGACCACTCACCCGGTCGAATTCGATATGTACTACTCCGTTTAATCAACGGTGTACTAGTAAAACGGAGAAGCCCGCCCCGTGCGGGCTTTTTTGTTTTCACTAAACGTCAGACAACTAACATTAAGATGAAGTAGCTATCATATTGCACCAAATTGGTGCAGTCTGACGACAGGCACAGAATGGATCTCGACGTCATGAAATCATCTACTCCAAGATATCATTTAATTTCACCCGCTTTAGTTTTGGCGCTATTGGTCAGTACGGTCGTAGCCGCCCAAACCCAGGTGTATAAATATCGAGATGAAAACGGCAACGTTGTGTTTAGCGACCGGGCGCCCAATCAGCAAAATGTCGAACTAGAGGCAGTTGAAGTCCCCGTTAGTAATAGTGCGCAACCACCACCCGAGATGCCCGCCACACGCAAGAAAACAACAGATAGTCCTTCAGCACCACGTTATGCAATCGCGATTACATCACCGCCAGATGGCACAACCATTCCTATGGGGCCGGGTAATTTTGTGGTCACTACCAGCAGTAAGCCCGGGCTAACACAAGGGGACTTACTCCAGCTTAAAATCGATGGCGCTATGTATGGAGAGCCTCAGAGTAGCGGCACCTGGAAGTTACAAAACGTTTATCGCGGCGAGCACAGCTTGGTCGTCGAGCGCGTCGATTATCGAGGCAAAGTTTTACATCGCGCATCGCCAATAACTGTTTATGTCCTGCGCCCATCCATTCGCTAACAAGCACCGCGACTATGCCGCGCCAATAGCTGAGAAACCACGGTTATGACACCCAATGCGCCGATCATCGGCCTAGACCTGCTGGCCACTGCGGTAATGACCGTGAGTGCAGATAGGTGTTTGCGCACTATTAATAATGCGGCAGAAACCTTGCTTGAAGTCTCAGCCAGTCGCGCCCTTGGCGAACCGATTGATGACTTCATCGATGCATCGGAGGAGTGGCATGACTTATTAACGCAGGCGCTCGATGACGATGTACCTGTCGTCAGGCGTGGTATTTTGATTCGCTTACGCAGTGGCAATCAGTGCGCGGTAGATTTAACAGTCAGTCCACTTCAGTTCGAAAATGTTCGCCACTTAATACTAGAGCTCAACCCCGTCGATCGCTTACATCGCATTAGCGAAGGCGAGAACCTCTGGCAGTCGCAAGTCACCCTTAGGGCCATTGTTAAAGGCCTGGCGCACGAAGTAAAAAATCCATTAGGGGGAATTCGCGGCGCAGCGCAGTTGCTCAGCAGGGAGCTGCCCGATCCGGCACTTTCGGAATACACCGATGTAATTATGCAAGAGGCCGATAGACTCCGCGAATTGGTCGACCGCATGCTGGGGCCTAGAGAACAACTCAATTTGGTCAATATGAATATCCACGAGGTACTCGAGCGAGTTCGGCAGCTTATAGAAGTCGAGGCCGGACCCGCAATTACAGTGCATCGCGACTACGATCCTAGCCTCCCCGAGTTCAGAGCTGACCGCGCGCAACTCACGCAAGCGTTACTCAACATTGTACGCAATGCCTGGCAGGCAGTGGGGGCTCGCGGTGAAATTACACTCCGTACTCGCGCAAGACGGCAGTACACACTGGGCGGACAACGGCACCGGCTGGCAGTGTCAATTGACGTAATTGATGACGGACCCGGTGTAGCAGAAGAAATTTTGCCCCAGCTTTTCCTGCCGATGGTTACTACCCGAGCCGAAGGCACTGGCCTAGGTCTTTCAATCGCACAGACAATCGCCAATCGACACGGCGGGCTCATTCAATGCCAGAGCCAGCCCGGCGATACCTGTTTCACCCTTATTCTTCCCATGGAGAGCTGAACTCATGCCCACTGATGATACCGTCTGGGTCGTCGATGATGATAAGTCCATTCGCTGGGTCGTCGAACGTGCCCTTTCTCAAGCCGGACTGAAGTGTAAGACCTTCAGCAGCGCTGATGAAATGCTCAGCGCGATCCAAAACGAGCAACCTAATGTCGTCATTAGTGATATCCGTATGCCGGGTACTGACGGACTCGCCATGCTCGCTAAGCTGCAACAGAGTAATCCCGACCTACCCGTCATTATTACCACTGCACACTCGGATTTAGATAGCGCTGTCGCCTCCTATGAAGAGGGCGCATTTGAATATCTGCCCAAGCCATTTGATATTGATGAGATGGTTTCAACTGTAGAGCGTGCGAGGGCACAGCAGCGCTCACGCAGTATTGAGACACCTGAGACACTGCCAGACCAAAGCACTGAGATCATCGGTAATGCCCCGGCAATGCAGGAGGTCTTTCGCGCCATTGGCCGTCTAGCTCAGAGTCACATTACGGTGCTCATCAATGGCGAATCAGGCACCGGCAAAGAACTAGTCGCGCGAGCGCTGCATCGGCATAGCCCGCGTAGTAAGGCGCCGTTTATCGCGCTTAATATGGCCGCAATTCCCAAAGAGCTTATGGAGTCAGAGTTATTCGGTCATGAGAAAGGCGCCTTTACCGGCGCGACTACGCGCCGCGAGGGCCGCTTTGAGCAAGCCGATGGTGGAACGCTCTTTCTCGATGAAATTGGAGACATGCCGGCAGAGACCCAAACGCGACTATTGCGCGTGCTCTCAGACGGTGAGTTTTTTAGAGTCGGCGGTGTCAGCGCAGTGCGCGTCAACGTTAGAATAATCGCCGCAACACATCAGAACCTCGAATCATTAGTTTCAAGCGGTGATTTTCGTGAAGATTTATTTCATCGACTCAATGTCATTCGTATTCACTTGCCTACGCTTACGCAGCGTCGTGAAGATATTCCCAAGCTGATGCAATATTTCTTGCGCCGCGCAGCTAAAGAGCTCGATGTTGAAGCTAAAAGCTTAGCTCGAGAGACAGAGAAATTCCTTTGCCAACTCCCCTGGCGCGGCAATGTACGACAACTTGAGAATACCTGCCGCTGGCTGACGGTTATGGCGGCGGGACGTGAAATATTAGTTACCGACCTACCACCTGAGCTCTTGCAGCCTGAAGATGGGTCAAGAGGCGGCAGCCGCCATGAACATTGGCAGAGCCTGCTGGCAACGTGGGTAAGGAGCCGACTTGCTTCCGGCGAAAGCAACGTATTGGGTGAAGCGGTACCGGCATTCGAGCGCATTATGATAGAGGCGGCGCTTGAACACACCGGCGGAAAACGCGCCGAGGCGGCTGAATTGCTCGGCTGGGGGCGCAATACGTTGACACGAAAACTGAAAGAACTGGACCTGGCAAAATACTAGGCTGGTCTTTTAAATAATCTGGCCGGGAACCTCGGCGTTGCCGACCTGACTAGCGCTAACAGGTAGCAGCTACCCTGTGGGCGCAGACCCACTCAGAAAATTTAAAGCGGGCTGAGGATGCACATGAATCCTCAGTCCACAACTATTGCCAATGATCCGAGCCCATTAACGCTCAGGCGATGATTACTGTAACGGTGCGTCAGCAGGTGCGGCTTCGGGTGCTTGCTCAGCTTGCTGCTGTGCCATAGCTTGACGATAGAGCGCATCGAAATTGACTGGCGCCAAGTGCAGTGCGGGGAAACCACCCTTGGTCACTAGTGCATCGATCGCTTCGCGGGCATAAGGGAATAAGATATTTGGACCAACCGTTGCCAAAACCTGACGCAGCGGCTCTCCTTCAATACCCTGGACCATAAAGATACCGGCCTGCTGCACTTCTACTAAAAAGGCAGTTTCTTCTTCGGCTTTTGCAACCACTGTAATGGTCAAAACAACCTCGAAGTTACCCTCCTCATCGATGCGCGTCGACTTAGTGTTTAAGTCGACATTAACCGCGGGCTGCCAGTTATTGCGAAAAATCGCAGGGGTCGCTGGCGACTCAAATGACACATCTTTGTTATAGATGCGCTGGAGTGAAAATTGTGGCTGTTCCGGCGTTTCGCCTGCTGCTGCAGCTTGTTCTTCGGCCATGGTGATTCTCCTAATAGTAATAAGTCAGATATAAATCAGTGATAAAAATTAGTTTATTGACTCAGCCATTGATTCAGCCGTCCACTGCGTTCTGCCGCGTATAGCTCATCACAACCACCGACGTGAGTCTCGTCGATCCAAATCTGCGGCACGCTGGTGCTGCCGGCTTTCGCCATCATTTCACGGCGCAATGCCGCATCGCCATCTACCCGGATTTCCGTAAAATGCACGGACTTCTTATTCAACAAACTTTTAGCACGGACGCAAAAGGGACAAAAACGCGTCGTATAAATGATGACATTCGGCAGCTCATTCATGCACTGACGACCGGTAAATTTTGCGCTTGCCACTCGATCATGCCACCGCTCATCTTGTGCGCACGAGTAAAACCTTTTTCACGCAACATTTTGGCAGCACTTCCCGCGTTTTGACCCAGCTTACAAACAATAATAATGGGCTTATCTCGATGGTCTGTCAGTTCCTCCAGATGGCTAGCCAATTTTGCAAACGGGATATTACGTGAATCTACCACGTGACCTTTTTTAAAATCACCCACGTCGCGCACATCGAGGAACACCCCAGCTTCGCTATTGACCAAATTAATGGCCTGCTGACAGGAGACAGCCGGGCCAGACTTACTGGCCTCGTAATAAAAGAGCATGCCAAGTGTGGCGGCCAGCGCCAACACCAACAGCCACTGTTCGGTAATAAATAGCAGTAACAAATCCAGCTGCACAGGGAAGAAACTCAGTCAGGGGCACACAATACAGTGCGCAGGGCGGGTAAATTGGCGCGTAGTATAAAGCATCCATTAGCCTCATGGCGAGCGTCGATCGTCTGCGCCACTGAGAAGCCGCCGAAAACGCCCAGCAAGCCACCGAAATCCATCAGGCCCCTCAAGAATAGGGCAAATTCTTGGCAAATCAGGGCAACATTCACAACATCTATTGGTACAAGCCGCGCGAATAGCCCCAATCTCACCCAAGGGCGCGATACAATAGGCGCCTCGTCGACAACCGCAGTAGCCGCGATTATGGATCATCACGCCCAAAGCAAGAAGACCACGATGCTCATTATCCTAGACGGCTTTGGCCATCGGGTTGCCATCGAGGACAACGCTATCGCAGCGGCGACCACACCCAACTGGGACCGACTTTGGACGGACGCACCCCATACGCTTATATCGAGCTCAGGGCTCGATGTTGGGCTGCCAGAAGGCCAAATGGGCAATTCTGAAGTGGGCCACATGAGCCTGGGCTCAGGTCGCATTGTGTATCAGTCGATAACTCGCATCGACAAAGCCATCGCTGACATGGAATTTGATAGTAACCCAGCAATATGCACTGCTATTGACGAGGCCGTGGCCGCCAACAAAGCGGTTCATATCATGGGTCTGCTCTCTACCGGTGGTGTTCACAGTCATCAGGCGCATATTTTTGCGGCTATTCGCTTGGCCGCAGCACGTGGCGCAAAAGCCATTTATTTACACGCATTTCTCGACGGACGCGACACACCACCGCGCAGCGCGCAGCCGAGCATAGACGCTGCTGAAGCCCTATTTGTGAGCCTCGGTACGGGGCGTATTGCGAGCGTACACGGTCGCTACTGGGCAATGGATCGAGATAATCGCTGGGATCGGGTCGCACGCAGCTACCGCCTCCTCACTGAAGGGGTTGGTGAACATACATCCAGCACAGCGACTGAGGCACTGGCCGCAGCTTACACGCGCAATGAGAATGATGAATTTGTAGCGCCGACGCTAATTGGTGGAGCCGCACCGATTGAAGATGGCGATGCAGTGTTGTTTATGAACTTTCGCGCCGATCGCGCACGACAAATCACTGAGGCGCTCACCCAAGACGGCTTCAGCGCTTTTGACCGCAACGCCTACCCTGCTTGCAACTTGGTCACCGCCACTGAATACGCCGCGAGTCTCAACAGCCCAGTGGCTTTTCCCAGCGAAGCCATTCGCGACACGATCGGTGAAGTTGTCGCCGCTCGCGGTATGACACAACTGCGTATTGCCGAAACCGAAAAATACGCCCATGTCACTTTTTTCTTCAGCGGCGGGCAGGAGCACTGCTTTGCCGGCGAGACCCGAGAATTGATTCCATCGCCGGATGTAGCCACCTACGATTTAAAACCTGAAATGAGCGCCCCAGAGGTGACCAATGCGTTAGTTGCCGCGATCGAATCACATCAATATGACTTGATTATTGTCAATTTTGCCAATGGCGATATGGTTGGACACACCGGTGATTTCGATGCTGCAATAAAAGCAGTAGAAACGCTCGATCAATGCATTGGACGTGTCGAGGAGGCGCTTCTCGCAGCGGGCGGTGAAGCACTTATGACCGCCGACCACGGCAATTGTGAGCAAATGCTGGACTATGACAGCGGTCAGGCTCACACCCAACACACCACTGAATTAGTACCCTTGGTTTATATTGGCGGCCGCGCGCTAAAACTGTCACCCGCGGTCGGAATCTTGGCTGATATTGCACCGTCATTATTGGCGCTGATGGAGATTGAACCCCCCGCCACCATGACGGGCAACAGTCTGATTCAACCGTAAACGAGCGGGCATCTTGCACTTCTTACTACTGGCATCCGCGCTGATTTTATCGGCCATTGCACTCCCGGCGACCGCCGATGAGCAAACTCGCGAACAGGCAACAAAAGCGCAGCTGGCCGAGCTGACAACTCAAATAAAATCTATACAGAGCACCATGCGTAGCAAAATAGGCACGCGGGACATTCTGCAAACTGAACTTCGTGAGACGGAAGTTGCTATTGGTCAATTAGATCAGCAGCTGCGCAGACTCAACGCCGCCATTGCGGCCGAACTACCAAAACTCGCTCAGCTCACTGCAGAGCAACAGCGGTTAGATCAGGCGATGCAAAAGCAAAAATCTGCCATCATTAGTGAAATTCGCAACCTCTGGGCACTGCAACAAGGCGGTGCGCTGAGATTGCTCTTGGGCGATCAGCCACCCGAACGCATCGCACGTAACCGCGCCTATTACCAACGCTTACTGGCATCACGCACCGCCCGCGTTGACACTTTCACAGTGCTGGCGGACGAAGCCGAAGCTAACGCCAACGCCATTCGCGAGACCCAGGCGCGACTGGCGCGGCAACGCAATCAACTGGCCGAGCAACGCAGCCAAATTGATGCCCTTCAAGATAAGCGCCGCAGCACACTCGCCGACCTGAAAAAATCGCTCAGTAACGACAGTCAAGCTATCACCAAACTAGAGGCTGACAGCAATCGCCTTAGCAAGCTTCTTGAGGCGTTGCAGGAGGCACTTGCCGAGTTAGACACCCCAGCTTCCTACGTCCCTTTTAGCGAGGCTAAAGGGCAGCTGCCCTACCCCGTACGCGGCAAGCCCAGCAGTCGTTTTGGCGACCAACGCAATAGCGGTAATATGCGCTGGCGTGGATGGCTCATGCCTGCGAGGGAGGGCGTCGACGTCACAGCTATACACTATGGCCGGGTCGTTTATTCCGACTGGCTAGGCGGGCATGGATTGCTCACGATTATTGACCACGGCAATGGATGGCTAAGTCTTTACGGCCAAAACCGCAGTTTGCAGCGCGAGGTCGGTGACTGGGTTGGTCCGGGAGATACCATTGCCCAAGTAGGCAGTAGTGGCGGCGCCGACTTCCCCGGCCTTTATTTTGAAATACGCCATAACGGCGAACCTGTTAATCCGGGGATCTGGCTAAAGAGATAAACGTTCTGCTAGTCCAATCGGGTAACATGGGGGCATAGAAATTCAAATGGAAGCTTTAGCATCATGCGCAATTTAAGTTATCGCCTGCGGGCAATACCCCTCGCTCTACTGTTGAGTGCGCCATTACCTGCCCTGCAAGTGCAGGCACAATCAATCGATAATGTAACGCCGAGTGATACCGAGGCGGATCAAAATGCCACATCAAACCAGTCATTGTCGCTTGATGAGCTGCAGATGTTTGCCGATGTGTTCAATCAAATCAGAAAAGGCTACGTCAAAGAGGTCGATGACAGCACGCTGTTCGAATACGCAGTCAAGGGCATGCTCACCGGCTTAGATCCACACTCTGCGTACTTGTCTGAAGATGATTACAGCGACCTTCAGACCACAACACAAGGCGAATTCTCGGGACTTGGTATCGAGATAGGTAGAGAAGGCGGTTACATCAAAATCATTGCGCCAATCGATGGCTCACCCGCTGAGGCAGCAGGTCTACAATCAGGGGACGTCATTCTCAAACTCAATGGCGTATCTGCCAAGGGTCTGAGCTTAGATGAGTCAGTGGGCATGATGCGCGGCGAGAAAGGCAGTGCAATCGAGTTGGAGATTGGTCGACCCGGCACATCATTGCCATTTGATGTGACCGTTGTTCGTGACGTGATAAAAGTAGCCAGTGTGCGCAGCCGAATATTAACACCCGGCTATGGCTATCTTCGTATTGCACAGTTTCAGGGCAACACCGGCGGCGAAGTTGTCACTGCAATCAGCTCGCTACAAGCCGAGGGACAGCTCGACGGATTAGTGATCGATTTGCGCAACAACCCGGGCGGCGTGCTCAACGCGAGCGTCGATGTCGCAGGTGCGGTTTTAGATGGGGGCTTAGTGGTCTACACCGAGGGTAGG
>CAWUXF010000023.1:0-13700 GCA_963926325.1 uncultured Luminiphilus sp.
TAGTCAGCCGCTTGCTTTTGGATTTATACAGTGACGACGTTTCGTAAATTGCTTATTGATACAGAACAACGGCTCTCTTGTGCCGATGTTTTTTTTGGACATGGCTACGATTCCGCACACGATGAGGCAGTGGCCTTGGTGTTGGCTGCGGCTGAGCTACCTGTCGATACCGGCGCTGAAATTCTTGATTTATCGGTTGCGAAGCAAGCTATCGCAACGCTGGCAGGCTATTTAAAACGCCGCATTGAGAATAGGGAGCCCGTTGCATACATTATCGGTCAGGCTTGGCTGGGGCCACTCATGTTCAAGGCAGATCGGCGTGCATTAGTACCGCGCTCACCCATTATGTCGCTAATCATGGCTGGACTGGCACCGTGGTGGCAGGGGCCGGATAATCCTGAAGTAATCGTTGATCTGTGCGCCGGTGGGGGCAGTATAGGCGTGCTGGCCGCTGAGGTTTTTCCCGCTGCTCGGCTTTATTTGTTGGATATTGATCCCCGTGCGCTTGCGTTGGCAGATGAGAACATTATTTTTCATGCGGTAAGTCATCGCGTTAGTGTTATCCAAGCTGATTTACTAGCGCCAATCGCAGCTGGAACCGTCGACGTTATTCTGGCTAATCCACCCTATGTTGACCAACTGGATATGGATACTTTACCAAGAGAATATCGCCATGAACCTAGACACGCGCTGGCGGCAGGTGTTGACGGGCTAGATTTGGTTCATCGTATTATCGCTGAAGCGGCCCTGGTATTACGCTCTCCAGGGTTGTTGGTGCTGGAAGTGGGTAACAGCTGGCCAGCTATGGAGGCGGCTTACCCAGATTTTGCGTTTATTTGGCTTGAAATAGCCGAGGGTGGACACGGTGTTACAGTGCTCAGCGCAGACGAGCTGCAACGACTTTTGGTGCAACAACAGCGCGCGCAGTGATCCGCTCGAGGTATACTGTGCGACAGAGGTCTTTTATATGTCGGGTAATACGTTCGGAAAACTATTTTGTGTGACCAGCTTTGGTGAGAGTCATGGCCCAGCACTTGGCTGTATTGTCGACGGCTGCCCTCCGGGAATGCCGCTGTCCATTGAGGACATGCAAACTGATCTAGATCGGCGTAAGCCAGGCACCTCTCGCTATACGACACAGCGACGAGAGGGTGATGAAGTCGAGATCTTGTCGGGTGTTTTTGAGGGGGTTACGACGGGTACGCCCATTGGCTTGTTGATTCGCAATACCGATCAACGGTCGAAGGATTACGGAAAAATTGCAGAACAGTTTCGTCCCGCCCATGCCGATTATACGTATCAACAGAAATATGGTGTTCGTGATTATCGCGGTGGGGGGCGTTCGTCCGCGCGTGAAACCGCAATGCGTGTTGCGGCAGGTGCAATCGCAAAGAAATGGTTGCGGCAGCAATACGGCATTGAAATACGTGGGTTTCTCTCTCAAATAGGTCCATTGCGGGCTGCGACGCACGATTGGAGTTTGGTTGAAACTAACCCGTTTTTCTGCGGTGATGCGGCACTAATCCCTCAATTAGAGCAGTTTATGCAGGATCTAAATAAGCGCGGCGATTCCATTGGCGCCCGTATTGAGGTGGTGGCCGAAGGTGTTCCACCCGGTTGGGGTGAGCCAGTTTTTGACCGTCTAGATGCGGATATAGCGAGTGCCATGATGGGCATCAATGCGGTCAAAGGTGTTGAAATAGGCGCAGGTTTTGCATCGGTTGAACAGTACGGCTCTGAGCATCGAGATGCACTGACGCCCGAAGGCTTTGCGAGTAATAATGCTGGCGGTGTATTGGGCGGAATTTCGAGTGGACAAGCCATTGCCGTTGGTCTGGCACTAAAACCTACATCGAGTATTCGATTGCCGGGACCGAGTATTGATATTCATGGGGAGGCGATCGATATTATTACCACAGGGCGACATGATCCTTGTGTGGGTATTCGTGCGACTCCCATTGCTGAAGCCATGTTGGCGTTAGTGCTAATGGATCAAGCTATGCGCCATCGAGGACAAAACGCCGATGTCCATGGGGCGACAGCGCCAATACCGGGACAGCGTTAAGGCTGGGTTGCTAGTAATGAAGACCGAGGCAGAACTAAATAGCTTGGCACGTCGGCGTCGATGGCGTCGCAAGCTGCGTACCGCACTCTTGGCTGTTGTGGCGACTGCGGCATTATTTTGGGGTGCGGTAGACCTGGTTGGCGTACCTATCGAGAATCTACTGAGCGTATTGCAAGTGGTTGTCATTGGTGTACTGGCGACGATAATACTGGCATTGCTGCCAGCTGCACTGCTGATTTATCTTCGAAAAAAATACCGCAAGGATGACGCCACGCGTTCACCTTAGCTATCGATATCGATATCGATCTCTACTGTCATGGTCTCGGCTATCGCGTCCAGCTTGTCTTTCAGCGCCGCTATTGAGAGCGTTTCCGCTGCAATGGCAGATATGGTGGCATAAAAAATAGGCTCGCCGGTAAAAGCTGCGCTTTCGACGTGACTGTCCATCGTCAAAACATTAAGACCCGCCGCGGCGAGCGCGCTAGAGATCTCACGAACGATGCCTGGGCGATCTGGCCCCATTAGGTTGAGCGCGAGTGGCAATCCCGTCTCATCGGGGGCTTCGCCCGCTGGCGTCACGCGGACGCTGAGATCACCGCCGGGTAATTCGCGTAAGGCTTGTTCGAGTGCTGCCGAGCGTGCATCTGAAAGTTCGACGAGTATCAAGCCAGCAAATTTCCCCTCCAGCTGGGAGAGTCGACTGTCGAGCCAGTTGCCATCATGGCTTTGGATCTTATCGGCTAAGTGCTCGACAATACCGCGGCGATCGTCGCCAATAAAAGTAATCACGTACCGGTTTTGCATTTACATACTCCGATTTTGCTAAAGTGGGTATAGTAACGTGCAGGCCAGCTCAGATGTGTGCTTTGTTAGGCATAAAAGCGGGTATTAGCTATTTTAGAATCAGTTTATGAGGAATATATGATGCGTTTTTTACAAATCAGTTTTCTAGCGTTTAGTGCCTTTGTCTCGCCGCTTGTACTTGCGGATTTTGATTGGGATAAAGCGCTCAATGGCGCGCATCGCGCAGAAGACAATGCTTTGCGCAATGAATATCGTCACCCCAAAGAGACCTTAGAGTTTTTTGGATTAAGGCCGGGTATGACGGTAATGGAGGTATCGCCAGGCGGTGGCTGGTACACCGAAATTTTGGCGCCTTTATTACAAGGTCAGGGCTCGTTTATTGCGGCTCACTATGACGCTAACGGCGGTGATTATGCGCGTCGTTCGTTAGGTGGTTTCTTGTCCAAGCTGGGCGCTAACGGTGATGTTTATCGTGAGGTTGTCGTCGGTGCTTTGCAGCCGCCGATGGCAGTCACACCGGCGGCCCCTAACTCGGTTGATATGGCCTTGGCATTTCGAAACGTTCACTCGTGGATGCGGATGAATCAGGAGGAGACGTTTTTTGCGGCTATTTACGATGCGCTGAAACCTGGCGGCGTGCTCGGAGTAGTGCAGCATCGTGGTGCTAGCGATAGTGATATACAAACCATGAAAGATAGCGCTTATGTCAGCGAAGAAAAGGTGATTGAACTTGCTGAGCTTGCTGGTTTTGAACTGGATGGGCAGAGTGAAATTAACGCCAATGCCCGCGACACCAAGGATTATCCTGGTGGCGTATGGACCTTGCCACCGGTGCTCCGTGAAGGCGATAAAAATCGTGACGTGTATTTAGCGATTGGTGAGAGCGATCGCATGACGTTACGTTTTAAAAAGCCAATGGAATAACGGCAAACGCTAATGTCCGATCAGCAGCAAGAGACAGTGACGCTCATAGCGGCTCAGGGTCTTAAATGTCCTGAGCCTGTTATGTTGTTGCATGCCGCCATTCGTCAGACGCAGACTGGCGGGCTGATACGCTTAATGGCTACTGATCCGTCGACCCAGCGCGATGTTGCCAATTTCTGTCGTTTCTTGAGTCACGACTTAATCGAGCAAAGTGCGTCTGATGGCCAATTTAGTTATTTGATTCGTAAAGCGGCGTCATAAGGTCATGCCAATTCAACTACCGCATGTTTCAGCCTTTAGCACAGAGCATGTTGTGAGTGCATTCAATAATCAGTTTTTAGCGGCGGAAAATACGCTTCTATGTGGCGGTGCAGATGAGCCTTATTACATCCCCTCGATAGACCAAAGACCCGCGTCGATTTGGTTTCGTTCTGATTACGTACGCAGTGCTTTGCATGAGGTGGCTCACTGGTGTGTGGCGGGCCGTGTGCGTCGGCAGCAAGAGGATTATGGTTATTGGTATACGCCCGATGACCGTGACGGGGTGCAGCAAGCGGCTTTTTTTGCAGTAGAGGCGCGGCCGCAGGCGATTGAACGCCGCTTTTGTGATGCTTTAGACCTGCCGTTTCAACCCAGCGTAGATAATCTCTCTTTGGTGATAGATCCTGATGCGCTGCAGCTATTTGCTGATCGGCTCGAGCAGTACTATCAGCAGTATGCTCGGCAAGGTTTGCCAAGGCGGGCCACACTTTTTTTCGATGCCTTAAAAGTGCTCTTGGTGAGCAGTGAAAGGAACGTTACGTGATTGCATTGCTGCGCCTATGAACGGTCCACTGCGCATCGTTTGCGATGAGAATCTTTGTATCACGCCTGCATTAGAGGCCATTGCGTGTTCAATTACACGCCGTCCGGGTCGCCGGATCACACAGAGTGACTTAACTTCCGCGGATGTTCTGTTGGTACGCTCGGTGACGAAAGTTGACAAGTCGCTGCTCATTAATAGCGCCGTTCGCTTTGTTGGCACAGCGACTGCAGGCACTGAACATATCGATATCGCTGCATTGGCATCTATGGGCGTACCATTTGCCGCAGCGCCGGGTGTGAATGCCAACGCGGTAGTTGAGTATGTGCTGACTGCACTTGCCTTCAGCGGTCGTCTCGAGGCCGTTGTCGCGGGTGGCTGTGTTGGTGTTGTCGGTTTAGGGTATGTCGGTCGTTTACTGTGCAGACGGATTCAGGCGTTAGGAGGGCGAGTGGTTGCCTTTGATCCGTTAGTCACGAAATGGCCCAGTGGTATAACACGTACTTCATTAGTGGAGGTGCTCTCGCAGCCCGTGGTGAGCCTCCACGCAGCACTGCACGACTCAATTCCCCATGGGAGTCACCATTTGATTAGCGCAGCGAATTTGTCATCTTTTTCGGCAGGTCAGCTACTAATTAACGCAGGTCGAGGCGGCTTAATCACACGTGATGCGCTGGTAGCGCTGCATAAAAAAGGTATTACCTTAGTCCTAGATACTTGGCCCAATGAGCCTTGCATCGACGCTGAGTTGCTCTCGATGACCTTGTTAGCAACGCCGCACATTGCTGGATACAGTTTTGAGGCCAAGGCACTGGCGACGGATAGCTTGGTCGGCGCAATTATTGACAACAAATTAGTAGATTCATCTTCGTTACAGCAGGATGTAAATAGGTCCTTTGCATTAGAGGCGCGTGAAGTGGTCAATGCGCGGAACCTAAGCGGTTTTTTACTGGCAACATATGCTATTGACGAGGACGATCGTCGACTTCGCGCAGCGGCAGCAGTCAGTGCAGACTGTGCGGGTGTGGCGGCGTTATCGTTTGATGCGTTACGCCGTGACTATCCGTTGCGCCACGAGCTCCGTGGCAGCAAACTATCTGCAGATGACCTGCCATCTAATGTCAATATTTGGGCCGATGCCTTAGATTTCACTTTAACAAAGGAAATACGTAATGAGTAACGATAACGCCAATGAATCGGAGCAGATGACAGCAAGCGAAACGGCTAGCTCCGCGATTGAGCGCGATGAGCGCTATTGGAAGCAAAAGCTGAGCCCTGAAGAGTTCTATGTGCTTCGTGAAAAGGGCACCGAGCGGGCGTTTACTGGAGAATACTGGAATTGTGATGAGGCTGGTATCTATCGTTGTCGCGCTTGCAGTGAACCGCTATTTGAGTCAGACAAAAAGTTCGATGCTGGATGTGGCTGGCCTAGCTTTGATCAACCAACGAATGCCACTGCGATCGCTGAGAAAGTGGATGCAAGTCATGGAATGCGGAGAACCGAGGTTATTTGCCGCAAATGTGGTGGCCACCTCGGACATGTATTTCCCGACGGTCCAACCGACACTGGTTTACGTTACTGTATTAACAGTTTGTCGATCAAACTCGATACGGACGCCTAAATTACCCCGAGAGGTTTCGGGCATTAAACGAGTTTTCCTGCGGCTATTTACCGCACAGCAGGACGTGCGAGGCAAAATTGACACTTAAACCAATGCGGGGCAGGGCTTTGGTAGGCCTTGGTTGTCTGGCACGCCTGAAATGCATGGCATAGAACACCGGATTCGAGCGGGTCGACTCAAACGTAGCAAGTTGCAGGGTTTTGGTTATGGCAAAGCCGTAGTTCAATACCAGTGTTGGGACAGTCTTAGTATTGAGGACTTTCAGCTCGTGCGTGTCTGTGGATGGTTTGATAAAAATGGAGCGGGTGAAGAGATTTGAACTCTCGACATTTTCGTTGGCAACGAAATGCTCTACCCCTGAGCTACACCCGCTTTTCTACAGTCAAACACTTTCTGTTTAGAGCGTTTATACCCCTTCTTACAAGGCACTAAACCTCTAAACTTGTGGTACTAACCCGAATTTTAAGGGTTTTTTTTGGTTTTTTGCACCCTTGATCTTGACCAGGTTGCGCTCTACCAACTGAGCTATTCTCGCAATATGGCGTCCCCTAGGGGGTTCGAACCCCTGTTACCGCCGTGAAAGGGCAGTGTCCTAGGCCGCTAGACGAAGGGGACGCAACATCTCCGCGAGGAGAAGGCGCGCATATTAGTGATCTCTTGCAGGGTCGTCAAGCCCAATTTTTAATTTCTCGATAGTGAGCGGTGAATTGCGTTAAACTCCTAGTTTTCCCCCTTAGAGGTAACCATGACTCCGGCACTTAAAATTACCGGTCTTGCCAAGACCTATGGCAACGGATTCGAAGCATTAAAGGGGATTGATCTAGAGGTTCTTCAGGGCGATTTTTTTGCGCTACTCGGTCCAAATGGCGCGGGTAAGTCCACGACAATAGGCATTGTTTCTTCTCTGGTGGCGAAGTCGGCGGGGCAAGTAGCTGTGCACGGCGTTGATATTGATGAAGATTTTTCGAGTGCCAAGAAGTTTTTAGGCATCGTACCTCAAGAATTTAACTTTAATATGTTTGAAAAAGTCGAAGACATTTTGATCAACCAGGCAGGCTATTACGGCATCCCCGTAGCCGTGGCCAGACCACGCGCCGAGCATTATCTTAAAAAGCTGGGTTTATGGGATAAGCGAGATACTGCTTCGCGCATGTTGTCCGGCGGTATGAAGCGGCGTTTAATGATTGTGCGAGCGCTTATCCATGAGCCAAAGCTTCTTATTCTCGATGAGCCAACCGCGGGTGTGGACATAGAGATGCGCCGTTCAATGTACGAGTTCCTTAAGGAAATTAATGAGGCGGGGACAACCATTATTCTGACGACGCACTATCTCGAGGAGGCAGAGGCCCTTTGCCGCAATATTGCGATTATTAATCATGGCAAAATTATTACTAATCAGTCGATTAAGTCGCTGCTACGAGACCTGCACCGCGAGACCTTTGTGATTGATTGTGCTGGACCGCTACCTACCTCGGTGGCGATCGAAAACTTTGCGGTCAATCGAGTCGATGATCATAGTCTGGAGATCGATGTAGATAAGGGGCAAGACCTCACCGAAGTTTTCGTAGCGCTTAAGGCCCAAGGCGTGGTGGTGACAAGTATGCGTAATCGCGCGAATCGTTTAGAACAGATGTTTGTTAATTTGCTGGAGCAGTCGGCATGAGCCTTTATGAGCAGTATGTTGCGTTCATGACGATTTTTCGCAAAGAGGTGCGTCGATATCTGCGTATATGGTCGCAAACGCTATTGCCATCAGCCATTACGATGTCGCTGTATTTTCTGATTTTTGGGGGTTTAATTGGCTCGCGTATTGGTGAGATGGGAGGCGTTAGCTATATGCAATTTGTCGTGCCAGGGCTAATCATGATGTCGATTGTAACCAACACCTATGCCAACGTCGTGAGCTCGTTTTATGGGGCCAAATACAGTAACAGCGTCGAGGAGCTTTTGGTCTCTCCTGTGCCCAACTACATCATTTTGTGGGGCTATATTGCCGGCGGTGTGAGCCGTGGGCTAATCGTTGCGGTGATCGTTACGCTGACCTCACGATTTTTCGCTGAAATCGAAATTTTCAGTTTTGTAACAGTATTTGCGGTTGTTGTTCTTACCTCTATCTTGTTTTCTTTGTGCGGTTTTATCAATGCAGTTTTTGCCAATAGCTTCGACGATATTAATATTGTGCCTACCTTTATTCTTACGCCGTTGATTTACCTCGGTGGTGTATTCTATTCACTCGATTTGCTACCTGAATTTTGGGCTAATGTATCAAAACTCAACCCTTTAGTTTATGTCGTTAATGCGTTTCGATATGGGCTGCTGGGCGTCAGCGATGTTAGTGTTACTTTTGCGTTTTCGATGATAGGGGGATTCACATTGATTGCTTACACCTACAGCATGCATCTACTCCGCTCGGGCAAGCGGTTGCGCAGCTAGCTGCGTGGTAAAGGCACTTGGAAGTCGGGTAGAGGCGCCGACGTCCTACGCCCCTGAGGTTCTCGAGGCAATCCCTAGAGCGCTGGCTAGAACCCTGTTGGGTGTCGATAATGCACTGCCCTTTTTTGGCGCAGACGTCTGGCATCTCTATGAATTGTCTTGGTTGAACCCCCGAAAGGTGCCGGTCAGCTACGTCGGTACGCTGACGATCCCGGTGGATACGCCTAATTTGGTGGAGTCCAAGTCTTTAAAGTTGTATCTCAACTCCCTTAATTTCGAGTGCTTTGACAGCGACACCGCAGCAATTGCTAAAATTACTGCAGATATTTCCCGCGTGGTCGGCGGTACCGTCGCTTTGTCGCTCTTTTCAGCGGATGCATTATCAGGTATAACAAAAGAACAAAAAGGAATAAATATAGACGTGATGGACGCATCAACTGAATCGGTCTCAGACCGACGTCAGTATCTGCGCATTGACCCTAGCCGGCCAATTGAGCAGATGATAACTTCACATCTGTTGCGTTCCTTATGCCCGGTCACCGGTCAGCCTGACTGGGCGACTTTGGTGATAAGTTATTGCGGTTCCGCAATTGATCTTGAGGGGCTTTTAAGCTATGTGTTGTCTTACCGAGAGCATCAGGAGTTTCACGAACAGTGTGTAGAGAGAATTTTTCTGGACATTAGTGCCCATTGTGGCCCCAAGGAGCTTACCGTTGCGGCGTTTTACCAGCGCCGTGGCGGCATTGATATTACGCCGTGGCGCACGAGCAGTGGCGGCATTGACGTCCCTCAAACACGGATGGCGAGGCAGTGAATTTTTTGCGGCCATTGGTGTTTGTTGCGTTGTGTTTTTATACCGGTATGGCAATGCTGGCCCCAGCGGCAGAAGGCGCGGCGTCCGATGCCATCCCCGGGTTCCAAGCGCAGCAAATAAAAGCCGCGTTTTTACTCCACCTTTTTCAATTTATGGGCTGGCCGGAAAGCAAGGATCCAGCTATTGAGCTTTGCTTTTTAGACGAAGGTGATGTCAGTTTGGCAGCTTCAGAGATTCTACAGAATCGCTCTTCTGGGGTTCATATACGACAATTAAGCGAAGAGGATTCCCTATCCCTTTGCCATGTACTGTATGTCGGTGACGACGCTGCTGAGGTAAGTTCATCGCGGTTGTTGGCGGCAACGGCAGAGTCGGTTCTGATTGTCAGCGATCAGTTGGGGTTTGCGCAGGGTGGGGGAATGGTTGAGCTTGAGCGAAGACCGTCGCGTATTGGTCTCGTGATTAATCTCCCTGTCCTAGAAGCTGCGGGTCTAAAACCCAGTAGTAAATTGCTTCGGCTCGCCAGAGTCCTCGGCTCAAATGCGGGACTTTAAAGTGGGCAAATCGGTCAAATCTCGCCGGACTCTAAGTCAGCAGGTATCGCAGATTTCTGCGGGTGTAACAGCGTTGGTATTGGGAGTCACGCTATTTTTCGTCGTGTTTTTCTCACAGCAACTTGCGCTGGAGCAGTCCATTGAACAAACGCGGATCGTCACCCGAGTGATCGGCAGTAACGTGACTGCCTCGATCGCGTTCCGCGACCCCGCTACCGCGGGTGAGCTGCTCGATGCCTTGGCTGTGTCGCCGGAAATAGTTCGCGCACGAGTTTACCTAGCGGATGGCACGCTATTTGCCGAATACAATTCAGTGATTGATCAGAGCCCCATCTCTCAGACGCAGAATAGCCTGGGTGAGACAGTGGCTTGGTCGTCATTAGTTGAGGAGATTAAGGAGCCAATCTTACTGGGGAATACCCAAATTGGCTCTATGTCAGTCTGGCTCGATTCTAGTAAGTATCAATATAGAGTCTACCTGGCGTTGCTGTTCTCGTTTGTCATTTGGTTAATCGGCGCGGCAATTGCTTATGTCTTGGCTCAGCGGCTAAATGTTCGCGTAACCAAGCCGCTTAATGATTTATCAGAAATGATGATGAAAGTGTCAGCTGAAGAGGATTATTCGCCACGTTTTAAACGCGAAGAGACCAATGAAATTGCAATGCTCGGTGGTAGTTTCAATCAAATGCTTGAGCAAATTGAAGATAGAGAACTGCGCCTGCAAGAGGCAATAAAGGCCCTGGAATTAGCCCGAGACGCGGCTGAGGAGGCTGCCCGCTCAAAATCGAGTTTTTTGGCTAACATGTCTCATGAGATTCGCACGCCAATGAACGGTGTCGTGGGCATGATTGCGTTGTTAAAGCGCACCGAGCTCAGTTGCCAGCAGCAGTTGTATTTTGACACTATTGATAAGTCGGCAATCTCATTATTAATGATTATTGACGACATTTTAGATTTTACCAAAATTGAGGCCGGCCGACTCGAGGTGAAATCTGAGAGCATGTCGTTGAAAGAAAATTTGGCATCGATAGCAACCTTTTTCGACGAGCCGGCTCGACTCAAAGGTATTACGTTCAACATCGATGGGCCTAAGAATGTACCGGATATATTTATGGGCGATTCGGGTCGTTTGCGCCAGGTACTGCTTAATTTACTTGGCAATGCGATGAAATTTACTAAGCAAGGGGCGATACAGCTCAATATTGCTGTTGTTGGTAGCAATCTTATCAAGCGGATACGCTTTGAGATCAACGACACCGGCATTGGTATTGCCCCGAAAGATCAACAGCGAATCTTTTCTGAATTTTTCCAGGCGGATGCTACTTCGACACGCCAGTTTGGTGGGACTGGACTCGGTTTAGCTATCTGCAAACAGTTAGTGACCCTCATGGGTGGCAGTATTGGTTTTCAGAGCACGAAAGGAATCGGCTCAACTTTCTGGTTTGAGTTACCATTTCAGGCCCCTGTGCTAAATCCATTTGAGCAAACTGGTAAATTGTCCGTCGACGAACCGGTCAATCCATTTGCTAGATCGGGGCAGTCCGACTTGTTGCCCTTGAATGGCTTTGTTGATGAGAGCTTAACGTCGATAAATAAGACAAAAGGGGAGCAACCGACCCCCGTTTTTAAAGCGAATATTTTGGTTGCAGAAGACTCGGAGGTTAATCAGTTTATTATTCGTGAGTTGCTGGCTACGTTTGGACTGAAACCGACCATTGTTAATAATGGTCAGGAGGCCGTAGAAAGCTTTGAGAGTAATCCTTACGACCTTATATTTATGGATATTCAAATGCCGATTATGGACGGCGTGCTGGCGACGCGTACTATCCGTAACTTACAGTCAGAACACGGTGTTAACCCAAAGTGTGATGTGGTGGGGCTATCTGCCCATGCGATGTCGGGCGATCGAGAACGCTATCTTAGAGAAGGGATGAATGAGTACTTAACCAAGCCAATTTCAATTACGGAGCTTGGAAAAGTTTTGGAGAACTTATTACGTCCAGTGGATGAAATGGTTCTATGGCGATAATACAACCGAGAGATTAATATGAAATTAAAAGATGTCCTGCTGTTAATGCCGCTTACTGTGCTTGCTGTCCCCTATAGTGCATTGTCCCAAACTGTACCTGCGGACCTTATGGACCTCTCAATTGAGGACCTTTTTACGGCCAATGTCGTCTCTGAAGAAGAGCAGCAGAAAGATAAAAAACGCTGGCATGTTTCTTATACATACGGAAAGTCACGCTTCGAAGAGTACTATACGGGAAGTCAAAGTCTGAGTTACGAAGATGTGCTTTGGCGGCCAGGCGAGGTGCGAACCAAGGATAACTACCCCGTTGTGCCAACTGAAATCTCTCAAGAGATACATGCGTTCTTGATTGGCTACGATCTAAATCAAGATATTACGCTCAGGATAGCGGTACCTTTTATTAAGCAGAGTAGTGATCATATTTCGATTATACCGGGCTATGATGCGTTCAATATTAGTTCGTCAGGTGTTGGCGATGTAGTCGTGCTGGCAGATATGCCCATCGCTCGCACTATGAACAGTATTTGGCGTATTGGCGCCGGTTTAAGTTTACCGACAGGCTCAATTGATGAGCAGGGCGACACGCCGCGGGCGCCAGGTAATCAACAGTTGCCTTATACGATGCAAATTGGCTCAGGTACTTTTGATATGCCTCTGCTTGCATCTTACGAAAAATTTGAAAGCGGGTTTAGGTGGGGTGTTGATGCAGGTGCAACCCTTCGCCTGAATGAGAATGATAGAGACTATCGGCTTGGCCATAAGTTTTCATTAGGTAGCTGGATCAAATTCACTTCTCTTGGGCCCATAGAACCCGGTATCCGGTTGGCTTATCGCTGGCAAGGTAAGATTTCTGGTGAAGATACAGACCTTAGCGTTCCTGTCCCCGCGTTTCCGTATCCGGCGCCAGTGGTTGACCCCGATGACTTTGGCGGTCAGCAAGTTGATCTAGCTGTTTTTGCCCGCTTGCCCTTGGGGACTAATGGTTGGTATGTCGAGGCAAACTATAGCCAGCCGGTGTATCGGGATCTTAATGGCCCCCAGTCATCAGAAAAGTTCCATACCAATATCACCATTGGGACATCTTTTTAAAGCCTAGCGTTGAGACTAGAACTGAGCGAGAATTTTTAGCTTAAATTGCCTACAGTGGGTGCAGAGGCTGTGCTAAGATCCGCGCCCTACGGAGAGCTGGCCGAGTGGTCGAAGGCGCACGCCTGGAAAGCGTGTATACGGCAACGTATCGAGGGTTCGAATCCCTCGTTCTCCGCCATACATGTAAAAGCCGCATAGAACCTAGATTCTTGCGTTAATCTCTACCCCAGCACCTACCCCGGTCGAGCGATTCTACCCCAGCACCTACCCCAGTTAGATTTATAGCTGCAGCGATAACAGATTAGTAGGCGCTACAGCATCGTCGCATCAAAAAAGCACACCGGAGCATGAACCCTGCGCCAGCCGCCAGCCCCTGATCAGCCCCTGCCGCGCCCCTGTATTGATAGCGATTACTACGGCGCTAGTGCCCGCCATTACCGGCTTTATAAGTGCCCACAGGAAGCTCCGAGAGCGCCGTACAGCAACGTTATTGGCGCTCTATTACGCCACATTAGAAAGGGTCTGGAGTCCCGTGTGATGGCTTTGCGGCGGCCGTATGGTCAT
>CAWUXF010000024.1:0-4859 GCA_963926325.1 uncultured Luminiphilus sp.
CGGAAGCAGTGGTGGCACAGCCGTAGCCGTAGCGTTAAAGCTAGTCGATGCAGGTATTGGGACAGACACGGGTGGTTCGACACGAATCCCAGCGGCACTCAATGGCGTCGTTGGTTTTAGGCCTACGACGGGACGCTACCCTAATGACGGGATGACGCTGCTTTCAACAACACGGGATACCGCAGGGCCCATCGCAACGACCGTCGAACAAGTGGCTATTCTAGATGCGGTGATGGCCGATGAAGCCGATCTTACATTGACCCCGATTGAATTAACGAGCCTACGACTGGGTGTCCCCCGAGGCTACTTTTATGACAACTTGAGCCCCGCTGTGGCTCAGTCAATGCAAGAAACACTGCGCCAGCTTAGCGCCGCAGGCGTTGAACTGATCGAGGCTGATCTTGCGAATATCGCTGAACTTAATGGCGCTGTGAGCTTTCCGGTAGTGTTGTTCGAAAGTAATCAGCTCCTACGTGACTATCTTGCGCGCTATAGACCTGATCTGCCGATCGATCAGTTTGTCGACACTATCCTCAGTCCCGACGTCAAAGCCGTGGTCAAGGACGTACTCGCCGGCGTTATCGATGAAGGAACTTACCAGCAGGCAATGACGGTGCATCGGCCCGCCTTACAACAGCTATATCGCGACTACTTCGAGCAGCACAATGTGTCGGCTGTTATCTTTCCTACCACGCCGCTAACAGCACGGCCAATTGCGACCGAGCTTGGCACTATCGAGCTCAATGGCGAACAGGTACCGACCTTTCCGACCTATATCCGAAACGCTGATCCTAGCTCAAATGCGGGGATACCGAGTATCAGCCTACCCAGTAACACCTTACCAACTGGCCTGCCCATTGGTATTGAGCTCGACGGCGCGGCAGGACAGGACCGTCAACTACTTGCAATCGCGCAAGCGATTGAATCGCTGCTCGCTAATAAATAGATTGGGGCTGATACAAAACAAACATTGAGGTCGATAACGTCCCATCAGCAGAGGCGTACGCGTGCAATTTTATGTGAATGGATATTTCCCGGGTGATCCTCGAGACCACAATACCGAGACAACAAAAGAAAAGCCCGGCAACTCGCTGCCCACGGCGGTCGATGTACTGATCGTCGGATGTGGCCCAGCAGGCCTGCTGCTGGCTGCACAATTGAGCGCTTTTTCAGACATTACTAGCTGCATTGTTGATCAAAAGTCGGGGCCGCTAGCTGTCGGCCAGGCAGACGGAATTTCTGGGCGCTCACTGGAGATATTTCAGGCCTTAGGCTTTAGCGATCGCGTACTCCGTGAAGCCTATTTTCTCAAAGCGATCAGTTTTTGGCGGTCAGCTTCACAGCACTCCAAAGGGATTGTAAGCGCTGAAAAAAAATCTGATGGGCGCAGCGCTTTTTCCGAATTTCCACATGTCGTTCTTAACCAAGCACGTGTACATGACTTTCTACTCGACGTAATGCACCAAGGTCCCGCCCAACTGAGACCGCACTATGGCCGTCGGATGACGGCGTTATCGCATTCTCCGGATCTTGAGTCACCCCATCCTGTCACTGTGCACTTTGAAAATGATGACTCCGTTTTAGAAACTGTGACTGCGCGATTCGTGGTCGGCTGCGATGGTGCCCGCAGCGCAGTTAGAGCGGCCATACAAGTGCCTCTTCATGGCGACTTTGCCAATAAAGCTTGGGGTGTGCTGGACCTACTGTTAATCACCGACTTCCCTGATATCCGTATCAAAACGATCGTTCAGTCGACTGCAGGCAATGTCCTTATCATTCCAAGAGAGGGCGGCCATTTGGTGCGCTTCTACGTCGAGCTCGATCAGCTCAAGACCGATGAACGCGTGAATGCGCTAGACGTCAGCGCGGATGACCTTATCGCCGTGATCACACGCATCATGCAGCCTTATGCCATCACCGTTAAAGAAGTCGTTTGGTGGTCGGTGTATGAAATAGGTCAGCGACTATGTGACGTTTTCGACAATCGCATGCACTCGCCAGCTGATGTGCTGCCGCGAATACTCATTGCTGGGGATGCCTGTCATACGCATAGTCCAAAAGCTGGGCAGGGTATGAACGTCTCAATGCATGACAGCTTTAACTTGGGCTGGAAATTAGCGGCGGTTCTACGCGGTCAAAGCGCGCATCAACTGCTGCTGACCTATTCAGATGAGCGCCGCGCCATAGCGCAAGAACTCATTGATTTTGACAAAGAGCTGGCGGCAATTTTTTCACGCCCGCCAGAACAGACAGACTCATCGCAAAGCACATTGCAGCAATATTTGGTCAAAGCCGATGGGTATGTTTCGGGCACACAAGTGCGCTACCCACCCTCCATGATTGTGGGCAATGCAGGACGTCAGAATTTAGCCGAGGGTTATCCCGTGGGAGTGCGCTTTGCATCTGCCGATGTGATACGACTGGTCGATGCTCGCCCAGTACAGCTAGGACATGTGCTCGAGGCTGATGGCCGCTGGCGCATCATCGCCTTTGCCGGCAGCCAACCCGTAATCAATGCTGAGTCGGCCTTGCACAAACTAGCGCACTTTTTATCTGGCTCAACCGCCTCCCCCATACGTCGGTGCACACCGATTGGCACCGACTGGGATAGTGTCATAGAAACATTGTGTGTTTTACAAGTGGACTATCGTGCGCTAAATGTCACCGATTTACCCGATAGCCTCTGGCCGGCTAAAGGTCGCTACGGACTGCGTGACTATGAAAAAATATTTTGCGTGGATCCTGATCAGGATTCCATTTATGACCGCAGGGGAATCAGCAAAACCCAGGGCGCGTTACTGATTGTACGTCCCGATCAACACGTCGCAGAAGTCCTTGCGCTAGACGACACAGCAGGCCTCATCACATTTTTCGACGCCGTGTTACTAGACGCCCACTGAGCATCGTGGGCGAACTCTGTGGTACGCCTTCAGGTTTAGTCTGGCACGCCAACACGTAGCTCGATCACCTCAACGGCAGCCGCTTTCACCGCTGCACGTTCAAAAGGTAGATCTTTGTATTCAAATCGATTGTAGAGATCGAGCTGGTCATCATAATGGCTAGCCGGCGAACCGTCTGCACGCAAATGCCCCCCCTGCCCGGGTGGATTGACGTCCCGTGCGGTTATACCCGAGCCAGTAGCAACAAATACATTATTTTCCGTGCCACGATTCTGATAGGTCACGGAGCTCACACTATTCTCTGCGCTCGCCTGTGGGACACCCCGAAAATTATAAGGCCGCCAGACCATCGGAGCCGCAGCGAGACGCCAACGACTCATTTGTGTGCTCTGGCGCATGCCAAGCTCTTCGATGGCATTTAAGAAACTCTCTAAAACAACGACATCAACTGACTCGCCATTGAGAAAATCGTAGGCCGGACCTTGGCTAGTCTGTAGATCATCAACATATTTAATAAACGCTCTTACCGCGACAGGCGTCCCTAATGACGCACCCAGCACGTTATTCGGGTAATTCGTCGCTGCAAATAATGAAAAGGCTTCCTCGCCTACATCATCTAGGAACACGTTAATATTTAAGTGGCGTAAAAAGCTCTCCATCAAAGCATTTGCGGGCCCAAATTGCGCTTGTTCATCAGCCACCCAGCGATGATCCCATCGCTTTAGCAAGGCAAGCGCTTCCTGCGTTTGCGGCAGCACTGCAGCACGTGTCACAGCGCCTTCGAGCAGAGGCATGAGATAACGATAATTAACGTCTTTAAAACTGCTCCGAGTGTTGATGGCGACAATATCTGCTACCGAGCGGTTCTGTGCAGCGCGAACTTCATCTATCAAAATATGTGCACGATCAGCCCTCGCCCAGGTGTAAGGCCACAAATCTGAACTAATCCAGTCAGCCCTGGGTCGGTTGTTCCAATTCACGATGTACCCCTTAGGTGGATCAATCACCTTAGGATTATCGGAATAGGGTCTTAGACCCTGCCAGTCGTAGCGACCATCGCCTGGGGCCGGTAATCGGGAATCATGTCCCAATGCCCTCAGTGGATATTTACCAGAATGCACGTACCCTAAGCGTCCGGTTTTATCCATGGTGTACATATTGATATTGGTTGATTTTTGCGCCAGGCGTTCTTGGGCTTCCTCGAGGGTTTTGTCAGTAGCCAGCCATACCCATGCCAGCATATCTTGAACCGCCATACCCTCCCATGCGCGCGCTCTCACCCAAGCGATACTTTCTTCAGGTTGATACGCTTGCACCATGCCCTGAGCTGCGCGTCGCGCGATGACTGTGATCGGGTCGCCATCCCGAACTGCAACAACTTCCTCATGGGACTCGAAGTCTTTCCATTTCCCATTGTGGCGATATTGCTCTGGATTATCCGGATTGAGCTCCAGCCAGAATTCATCGGTTTGATCCGAAATGCCTGCAGTACTGCCCCAGGCAATGTGATTGTTATGCGCAAATAGTAAACTCGGCAAAGCCAACAGCGTATTACCCACGACATCAAAGTCGCCACCGTGTAGACCAATCGCATAAACATAGCTCGGCACAGCGAAAGCGAATTGCGGGCCATTGACCAACGCGCCAGCAGCATCGCTAACATCGCTTAGTGCCCAGTAATTACTGGCAGGCGAAAATTCAGGATGCGACTCAAAACCCCGCGTGGCTAACTGCTGACGATACGCCTGCATCGCCTGCTGATTCGTCGTTAGTCCAGCGAAACCGCCAGCCGCGTCGAACACAATTCTGGCAACCGGGGCGGCGCTGGTTTCACGATCTAGATAAGCAGGCCGCTCAAGTGTTGCAATATCAATATCTTGCCCACGCGCAATAGTCGTTGGAGATGTTTGATCTTTGAGCCATTTCACACCATTAAACAGATCCCACGCAGCGTCTTTA
>CAWUXF010000025.1:0-10555 GCA_963926325.1 uncultured Luminiphilus sp.
ATTTCCATACGGCACCTACTTGCTCCCCTACCCGCTCCATGCTGCTGTCTGGCGTCGATAGCCACATTGCAGGCTTAGGCAATATGTTTGAGGAGCTGGCCCCTAATCAGCAAGGGAAGCCTGGGTATGAAGGCTACTTACATGAGCGTGTGGCACCCCTACCCGCTTTATTTCAAGATGCCGGCTATCAAACCTTCATGACCGGCAAATGGCATTTAGGGCTCGCTGATGACCAAGCGCCAACAGCGCGAGGCTTTGACCATGCCTTTACGCTGTTGCAGGGCGGTGCCGGACACTTTGCAGATATGCAATCCCTGTGGGAAACCGAAGTAGGCGTCCGCGGGCAAGCCAAGTATCGTGAGGACGGAAAATTACTGGGTGAACTGCCCGATAGTTTCAAGTATTCAAGCCAGTTCTATGTCGACAAAATGCTCGAATATATTGCAACAAATAACGTACCTGTTGCCGGCGCAAGAAAACCATTCTTTGCTTACCTTGCATTTAGTGCGCCGCACTGGCCTTTGCAGGCACCCGCAGAAGCCATTGCTCGGCATAAAGGAAAGTACGACCAGGGCTATGAGGTACTTGCAAAGCAGCGGTTACAGCGACAAATTGAACTTGGAATCCTGCCTCCAAATACGCCACTGAGTCCAAGACCCAGTGACGCCCCTGCCTGGCAAAATTTGTCAGCGAAAGAAAAAGCATTATCTGCTCGGCGCATGGAGATCTATGCCGCCATGGTTGACGAAGTGGACCGCCACACGGGACGTCTAATTGACGCTTTAGACACGCAAGGTGTTCTAGATAATACGATCGTGGTCTTTATGTCTGACAACGGAGCAGAAGGCCACAGCCTTGACGCGTTATTTCCTGAGCCTGTTTTCCCGAAAGCACGAGAGTGGGTATTAGGGACATTTAAGTACGACCTCGAATCACTGGGTACCGCCGACTCCTATGTATTATATGGCCCAGGCTGGGGTTGGGCTGGAACACCCGCTTTCAGAGGTTATAAAGCCTATGTGACCCAAGGTGGTACCCGTGTACCCGCGTTTATATCACTACCCAAAAGGCTCTCCAGCGGCACAAAACGTAGCGAGTTGCTTAGCGTAAAAGATATCGCGCCTACCTTACTTGAGCTGGCGGGTGTCGATGGACCTGAGGGCGTCTTCCGCGGCGCTCAGGTGAGTCCTATGAGCGGGTCTTCAATGCTCCCGTTGCTAACTAACCCCCCAGCGGCGAAAGACGAAAGTGCAGACCAGCGTGTACTCGGCTTTGAGTTATTCGGTAAACGCAGTATTCGTCAAGGACCTTGGAATTTGGTGGAAATGTACCCGCCCCAAGGCACCGGTGAGTGGCAGTTATATGATCTGCGTACTGACCTAGCAGAGCAAAATGACCTTGCGCAGTCACAGCCCGATAAACTCGAGGCGTTAATCGGGTTCTGGCATCAATACGCCACAGAAAACGCAGTAGTCATACCCGACTGGAACAGTGGCTACTGAATCAGCGTAGCCCATTCCTGTCAATTTACTGCTATGCATAGAACACCACAGGGCCCAGATCGGCGGGTATTTTGTATCGTCGCAATATTGCAGGCTAAACCCGATAACGCAGAATCCCCAAACGCGCTAGCCTCTAGAATTTATAAGACTCGCCCGCTGGATCGTGGCGAGTTCTCGGTAGCTCATAGATAAATAGTTAGTGAGCGCTGAGGCGCTGCTGGATTGATCAGATCAACCCGCTTACTCGCAATCAGAAACCCATCTCCTGTGGGGATTAACTCGTGTGTGCCCCGATAGGCATATACGCGCTGCTCGTCTCGATACCACACAACTACATGTTGATTGGAGGTCACCAAAATAGCTTGGCGCTGGTTTGACGTGTCTTCGACTCGAACATTCCCAATAATATGAGAACAACGTATTGGCCAATCTTTGGCGCTCGATCGGGGATGAACAAAATTGCGCCGCCTAATCTCCATCATCACTCGATCATCAAAAACATGAGAAATGTGGTTAATGGGATCATGCTGGTTTTCTATAGCAGGCATCCAGTAATGGCCATCCTCAGTAAACAGCGTCATCCATGTATCAAGATCCGGCTGATCGAGCAAACTGGCTTCGTAGTAGAGGAAGTCCTCAATCTGTTGTCGATCAGTCATTGCCCTGCCCCATCAAAAATACTGCCTTCCATATAGGCTTTCCACGCCTTGTACTGAGTGCGCATATCCAAGTCCGAGGTTCCGCCACCGACGATACGATCAGGTAACTCTGTGTCGCGCCCAAATTGCCGATGAAACTCTACCCATTCATTCCCCGGAGACGCCAATCCTTCTTGTGTTCGGCGATAGACTTCAAGGTCATCGGGACCCACCATCCCCATCGAAGAGTTAATTAACCGTGAATAGAGTAAGGTCCGTTGCAACATACTCTCGGGGGCTCCTTTTAGCCGAAATGACCAGGTTTCAACAATGAATCGATCGACACTGACGGGGCGAATAATCCGAATATTTTGTATTGCACACTTGATAGTAAGCGAAGGATAAAAGCAGACATTGTGCGTATTGAAAGCGTAAATCTCTTGCGTTCGCTGCTCCCCATAGGCCGCGACCATCGCCGCGTGATACTCAGGGTCGACAGAATAATCTGAGTGAATGCTGGTCTTGCCGCCATCATAGTGATGACCATAATTGAAACCCGTAATACCCGAATCTTCGTAGTTCTCATAGCTGGCGCCAAAGGGTGGAATGATTTCCGCTTCCCGTCGCTGTTGGGCTGCCTCAGGAGGGAGCGTCGCAATATATTGTTCTGCAGCCTTTACGATCGACTCATGCACAACCATTGGATGCATGGTGTCGTTGAGGTTTTCTAGAATAAATTTCCAGTTACACTCGTGCTCGTAACGTAAGACCCCTCCGGCAACTTCCACTTCGCCCTCTGGTGAGCGATCACACAGGTTGTCAAAGCAGTCTTTTGCGCCGCCCATCCACTCGGTCAATGGTGGTGCATTTGACGAGAGCGTTGCGAACACGAAGCCGCGATAGCTACCAACCTGTGCCAATGCTTGCATGCTATAGCAAGGGTCTTCAGCGTCGAAACCGGTCCCGTCATAGCCCTGCTCATTAGGTATTTTAAGCAGTGAGCCATCGAAGCGATAACTCCAACCATGATAGCTACAACGCAGTGCTCCGCGAGCGGTACCAGAGCGCGCTTCAACGACTTTAGCACCCTTATGGCCGCAGCGATTGTGCAGGACATTAACGCGATTCTCTTTGTCTCTAATGAGTACAACGGGGATCTTATGATTGATGTTAGTAGTGAAAAAATCACCCGGATTAGGTACCTGCGACTCATGGCCAATAAACACCCAAGCCTGCCCCCAAATACGCGCCATTTCGAGCTCGAAGAGCTCTGGATCGGTATAGAGACTACGATGAATTTTGGTTGGCTTAACTAGCGCATCAAAATTACGATCAGGAATATTCTTCATCTGCTCTCCAACGACGCCTATAACGCCAGTGAACCAAGGCTAGCGCCACCACAAACCATCAATGTTTGCCCGGTAATAAAACCTGCACCATCGCCGGTGAGAAAACTAACAGCGTTTGCCACGTCAACGGACATTCCAAGTCTTTTAACCGGAATACTGGCAGCCATTGCATCGATTTTCTCGCTTCCAGACGGGATGACTGAGGTGAACATTTCAGTATCTTGTATGGGTCCTGGGGCGACGGTGTTGACGGTAATGCCGTGCTCTCCCAGCTCTAGGGCCCACGTTCGCGCCATACCAATCATGCCGGCCTTAGTGGCGGTATAGCTAGTGCGTGTTTGCAGACCTAAGGCAGCTCGCGAGGTAATTAAAATAATTCGACCAAACAGCCGCGCTTTCATTGTCGGGATAAATGCCTGACTAAGCGTAATAGCAGCGCCAACATGTACTTGGCTTAAATAATCAAAGTCATCGAGTTTCACACTTTCAATAAGATCCGCACGGATCAGACCTGCATTATGAATAAACCCCGTAACTTCATGCCCTGCAGCCACCTCATTTGCAACTCGCTGGGTGGCTTGGCGGTCGCTCAGGTCTATCTCCACATTCGTCAGAAGCGGATGGCTAACCTCGAGCGGCCGGCGCGCTAAATTAACAACGGCCATACCTTGATCAAGAAATTGTTGGCAAATGGCTGCGCCAATGCCCGTGCTGCCGCCCGTAACGACAATAGTTTGATGCTCGCTCATATGCCACCCTTTCTGAGTGCGGGCTGATCAAGCCCTAGTGAAGAAATTATGTTAAGGCGTGCTGCGGATCCAGTCAGATCAAGCGCTGACGGTGCTGCGACTAAAACGACTTCTTGTGAGACATCCGTGTGACTAAATACTTGCACCGGGTCTCCCGCTTTTATCGTGTCACAACCAATATGTACGATGACGACGGGACCCACATCTAATTTTACTGAACCGATGAGCCAGGGTGCCGACCGCAGACGTCGTTTAAAAAACTCCCAAAGACTATGATGCAGCGCCGAGCGCGCTAGCAGTACACCACGTCCACTCGTTTCTCTGTAGGTGAGTGCATCATCAAGGCAAATTGAGCAGAGCTCGGTCGGTGGGTACTGGACATGCGCACAAGATCGACAATGTTGAAGTGCCAGAGAAACGGGTAAGTTCACTACGCTAAATTGGCGCCCGACTGGAGAGCGCTGCTTGGGTGGCCTTGCGCGAGCGCGTAAGGATGGGCGATTAAGCTTTAAACGCCGGCGCATTTTTTCACCAAGATTCATATAGCAGCTCCAGCGAGTACCGCCGCAGCGGTACACAGACCGCGATCGTAATTAACCATGCCATAACCACTAACCAATCCATATTGCGCTTTGGGAATTTGATTGTCTTTCGCAGTGCCAATTAGTTGTCTTAGAGTTTCTGTTACGCCCAAATAACCCGCCGCAGATCCCGCCTGACCGCACGACAACTGACCGCCGCAAGTGTTATGAGGAAGCTTATGAGCGGCACTGCCTGAGTGGTCAAAACGCATGTCGGTATTTTGTACAAATTGCGCACCTTCGCCTTTTGCACAAAAGCCAAGATCTTCCATTTGCATCATGCTGATAACGGGATAGTCATCGTAAGTTTGTAGGCAACTCATATCGTTTGGACCAACACCCGCGCGCTGATAGAGATCGTCAATGTAATGGGTCCAGCCACTGCGATCCTGAACGGGATCATCACTGTGTGCATTGTGTAATTCATCTGCGGCAAGTAATCGCGCGTAAGGAAGTTCTAATTGACGCGCGCGATCCTCTGTCATGATCAGAAAGCCCTCTCCCCCGGCGCACGGCATCACACAGTCAAATAAATGCACCGGTCCGGCAATGGGTCGCGCATTTAAGTAGTTATCTAGCGTCAGTGTCTTGTGGCCAAGTAAAGCCGGCGCGTAATGGTTCGCGTTATAACGTTGGTCCAAGCAAATACGCGCAAAATCCTCGCGAGTCGCACCATATTTTTCCATGTAATGCTGCGTGATAAGACTGAATGCTGCATTCGGACCGCCGGCGCCATAGGGGAAGGATGCGTCAATACTCCAACTGGAGAAATTAGCCGCCGTCGCCTCGAAGGAACGGTGTGCAGCACCATCACCACCAACACAGGCAACGATATTAGCCTCACCACACTGGACAGCGCGTGCAGCCCGCCGCATCGCGATGATGCCCGAGACACCACCCATATTCGCTTGCTCTATCCATCTCGGTGTGAGGCCAAGATGCTGTGTGAGGGATATCGCCGAATCAACCCCTAAAGAAAAACTCGACACTGCAAACCCATCAATCTCGCTTTTTTTAATGCCCGCTGCGTTAATGAGTTCGCGCAATGTTGAACCGATAAACCAAGCCGCACCGTGCGCACTTTGCTTGACGTAGCCAAGACTGACTGGGCACACCAGCGCTATGCCCTCATAACCTTTCATGACGATGCCTGCCTTTTTTTCCCGTCGCGTATGTCAAAGGCCAGCCCCTCGCCGACTCGTTGTCGCGCGAGGACTTTAATATCGGCCCGGCGCGGTTTGTTCGAAGCCGTTACCGGTAACTCGTCACAGAACACCACCCAGCCAGGTGCTTTGAAGTAGGCAAGTTGTTTCATTGCGTGAGCCTGAAGGTCGCGTGCGGTGATCTCAGTAGCGTCCCACCCTGCTTCTAGTATGACGCATAACGCCACTTCGTCACCGCGCATTTCATCGGGCACAGGTGTCGCAATGGCTGCTTGTATCGCGGCGTGGTGACTCATAACCGCCTCGATTTCAAGGGCGGATATATTCTCACCTGAGCGACGAATAATATTTTTTCGTCGATCCACAAACGCTAAACTTTGATCTTCCAATTGGATGACAACATCGCCTGTATTTAACCAGCCATCTGCCCATATCTCGGCCGTTGCATCAGCATTTTTTAAATACCCTGAGAAAAAACCTTTGCCGGGGTCATTGCCTTTTGCGCGAACGCGAAGCTCACCGGGTTCGCCAAACGCAACGGTTTGTCCCTGCTCGTCGACAAGCTGCCAATCGACCGTTTCCAATGGCGTCCCAAAGCAGCATCGCCCCACATGTCGCGGTTCACGATTGGCAATAATAGCGCCTCCCGCGCCACATTCAGTCATGGCCCACGCTTCGATGAGCGGAAAACCAAATCGCGTTTCAAAACGTGCATGATGTGCCGGATTGACGCCCGCTCCAAATCCAAAGCGAATCTGATCTGAAAAATCGTCGTCGGATTGCTCCGGGAGTGCCAACAAGATAGCAGGTAAAACACCTAGATAGTGGAGCGAAGTTGCACGACTCTCCCTGACGCTTTCCCACCAAGTTGACGGGTGGAATCGATCGAGCTGTATCAGGCAACCACCGGTCATAAACATGGCCATTGTGGAGACAGACATAGCATTCATATGGCTCAAAGGTAGCGGCGTGAGTAATCGATCCTGACCTTCTTGGAGACTGACGTGGCCGTCTAGGCTTTGATACCAAACGCCCTGCTGAATAAAGTAGTCATTACTCAATATGCAGGCCTTGGGCTTGCCGGTACTGCCTGAGGTATACAAGAGCGCACATTCCGTGTCGGCACGGGGCTCATCTGGACGCAGCACTAGTTCAAACCTTAACTGCTGGACATCGCTACAAACCGTTACGGGGATCGCGCTATCGAGTGTGTTACTGATCCCCTGCATGCGTGCAAGATGATCTGCAAGGCAGCAGATAGCCGTCGCTTCACCATGCGCTAAGTAATACAGAATCTCGTCGTCAGACATCTCGTGGTTGATCGGGATTACGCTAACGCCTAGCGCATTGAGAGCAAGCCATTGAATAAAGAATTCCGCTCGATTTTCGAGTACTAGCGCTATACGACCACCGACACCGGTTTGGCGCCAGCGATCTGTCGCTAAGGTTACTGCGGTATCGAGCTCGCGATAGGTATAGGTAAACCCGTTACTGGCATAGTGCTTACAGGCTTGTGCCGGTATGTGTAGGGCATCATGATCGGCAAAGCGCAGGGCACTGCGACTTAGCACCGCTCGCGGCGAATGCGTTTCAGTTGACGGCTCAATCATGTCGAAAATCTGCGAGCGTACTTGTCCCTTCGGCTAAATCACCCAGCAGTTTAGATAGCTGCCAGTTGTCGGCACTCAATGTGTCATGAAACGATCGAATGCGGTCTGCGCCGCGCCCAATACCGGTCGCCTCTAAGTTATGCATCGGCCCACCTTTAAGACGTGGGAAGCCATAACCATAGCAATAGACAACATCTATATCACTCGCCCGTTGCGCAATTCCTTCTTCGAGTATTTTCGCTCCCTCATTGGCAAGTGCTAATGTCAGTCGGTCAATAATTTCTTCATCGGAGATGAGACGACGCTCAATACCTAATTCTTTACATGCTTGCTCGACCATCTCCATGACCAGGGGATCATCCATTCGACTGCGTGTCTCGGGATCATATTGGTAGTAACCCGAGCCGGACTTTTGTCCTAGACGTCCAGCCTCGACCAAGCGGTCAGCGACAAGATAGTTAGCTGGACTGCCCTTCTGAGCATCAGTCAGCTGCTCCCTTGCTTTGTAACCAATGTCCAGACCCGCAAGATCGCCAACAGCTAGCGGCCCCATTGCCATGCCCCAACGCTCCATCGCCCCATCGATCTGTGCTGGAGTCGCGCCTTCCATCAAACACAGGGTGGCCTCACGTCCGTAGGGGCGCAGCATACGATTACCAATAAAGCCGTAGCACATACCCGATAGCACCGGCACTTTTGCAATCTTCTTTCCAATAGCCATCGCCGTTGCAACAATAGACAAACTGCTCTTAGCCCCTTTAACAACCTCTAGCAGTTTCATAACATTCGCGGGGCTAAAGAAGTGCATCCCGAGCACCCACTCAGGTCGCTTTGTGACCGACGCAATATCATCAATACTTTGGTAAGAGGTATTGCTTGCTAAAATGGCGCCTGCCTTACAAATGCTATCGAGTGTCCTGAAAACATCTTGTTTAATCGCGAGGTTTTCAAAAACCGCTTCGATAACAAGGTCGGCTTCTGCCAAATCCTCGTAATGGGTCGATGGCGTAATATTCGCCATCACCGCGTCGACTTGAGTTTGGGTAAAGCGACCGCGCTTTACACTTATCGCGAAATTTTTGGCGATTTTGTCGATGCCCGCTTGGACAGCCTCGACACTCATATCCACTAGGGTGACCGTAAACCCCGCCTGCGCAAAACACATGGCAATACCACCGCCCATGGTGCCGGCACCAATAATGCCAACATGCTGAACATTGATCAGCGGCGTATTTTTATCCACTCCATCAACCTTTGCGGCCGCACGTTCGGCAAAGAACATATGGCGCATTGCCGCAGATTGCGGATCCGCCATACATTCCATGAAAAGTTCACGCTCACGTATTATGCCGGCATCAAACTCAAGGTCCGCAGCGGCTTCTATGCAACTGAGTATGCGTTGTGGCGCATTTTCACCACGCGTTTTCTTGAGCAGTTGTGCACGATGCTTTGCCAATAGATCGCGGTCGTCCTGTGTCAGCACAAATGTGGCCTCTCGCGCCTGCTTGTGGCTGGCCTGATCGGCAACCAAAGTCTTGGCATAGCGTACGGCTTCGTCCAGTAAGTCGCCATCGATAACACGATCCACCAGTGACCACGTTGACGCCAGTTGAGCGGACACAGGATTACCCGTTGTCATCATATTTATCGACGCTTCTAAACCCGCGAGTCTCGGGACGCGTTGGGTACCACCCGCACCGGGAAGTAACCCCAGCTTCACTTCAGGCAGACCAACTTTGGCGCTTGCGAGTGCAATCCGATAATTACAGCTCAACGCGGTTTCGAAACCACCCCCGAGTGCGGTGCCATGTAATGCCGCGACGGTTAACTTGGGATGGCCGTCTAATTGGTCTAGCAATTCTGGCAAGGTTGGATGCTGGGGAGGTTTTCCAAACTCAGTAATATCGGCACCCGCAATAAATGTGCGGCCGGCACACGCAATCACAATGGCTATAGATTCATCATGTTCTGCTGTTTTTAGGGCCGTTGAAATGCCCGCACGAACGTTTAAAGAGAGCGCATTTACAGGCGCATTATCGACCGTAATAACGCCGATGGAATCGTGAATAGCGTAGCTAACAACTGATGACATGAAACAATCCTTGCAATGACAGTAAAGTTAATAAAAGTAATAAACATCATAGTAATCGAGTAACAGGGGTACGGCACCAAAAGAATAACGTGTTGCTCCGCTGCAATAAATCGCGATACGACGACGGTCAACGAATTGGCCGTGTATGTCAATCAACACGACAGAGCAGCTGCTGCGGTTAGAAAGACAGGAAGAGTCATCATAGGTTACGGGGCTTTAATTGCGGGTGAAGCCACTCGACTCTCGAAGCATCCAAAAATAAAAACGCATACCTATAATTATAATTATCTAATTCTAGTGGATGGCATCCATGAAAAAACTCGCCGCTCGACGAAAAGAAGTAGCCCGCATCGGGTGGTTGGGATAGCGGCGTGCGAGGCGCCGACATACCAGTAAGCGCCGTTGAAACCAAAGGGCGCCGAACGCCGCGAGTATTCAAACACGCCGGCACTGTCGACGACTAAGTTGCCGGCCGGCGCATCCTCTAAGCTGCCACCACGACTGTTGCCAATCTCATTTTTATCGGAATACTCGTCAAAGATATTATCCCCCGCCGCCTGCAACCCTAGGCCGTTCTCAAACGCATAGCGCAGCTGAGGTGTGGCACATATTTAAACAAAAAGTCCGCGCAAGCAATTTGGTTAACAAGTAAGAAGTGTTTAGCGCCAGTGCCGTCAAAAAAACTGACACTTAGCTGGTGATCGACAGCAGTGTTTCCCGAGTCTTCGCTATGCTATAGAACGTGTAAACCAGCTGCAGCCAGAGTTTGTCGTAGGCGTTGGGGATTTGATCGAGGGCTACAAGGAGGACGAAGCGACATTGCGCCAAGAATGGGATGAGTTTGACAACATTGTCGACCTGCTCGACATGC
>CAWUXF010000026.1:0-26633 GCA_963926325.1 uncultured Luminiphilus sp.
CGATCACCGGCGCCGCAACATCGAGGCCAGCCAAGCGCCCGTTAGTCGCCTGCAGCATTGAGCGTTCATCTGCCAAGGGTAAGAATTGTTTGGGCCGACCTTCACGTGACAAGGGCCACAGACGACTACCGACGCCGCCTGAAAGGATAACCGGGATTAACATGCAGATTTTCCAAAGACAAATAAGACGCAGTGATCCTAGCGGATAAAGCCGCCAGCTTCACCTCGGCGGGCTCAAATAGAGCGGCGTTGTCACAGATAAAAAAACAGCTCTCAGATCGATATGGCACAAGTGCTGGACAAGACTGGGGCATGCTTTAAAATAAGCAGCTGCTGAAGCCGCCACATCTGGTAGCCCAAGTATCTTGGTACGCATAACCAATGACATTGGTTGTACTCCCGTTCATCCCAGCACAGTGACATATTATGACCGCGTATACGCCCCAGTCCGCCTACAATAAGGACGAATTGATCGCCTGTGGCCACGGCCATTTATTCGGCCCAGGCAACGCTCAGCTACCCGTAGACAATATGCTGATGCTTGATCGCGTCGCCCATATCAGTTCTGAAGGTGGCGATTTTGGCAAAGGTGAAATTCTAGCTGAGCTAGATATTCATCCAGATCTCTGGTTTTTCGACTGCCATTTTCCCGGCGATCCAGTGATGCCCGGCTGTTTAGGTCTGGACGCCATGTGGCAGTTAGTGGGCTTCTTTTTAGGCTGGCGAGGTAACCCAGGCAAAGGGCGTGCACTGGGCTGCGGTGAGGTAAAGTTCACGGGTCAAATATTACCCAAGCACAATAAAGTGACCTATAGCATCCAAATAAAACGGGTTATCGAACGCAAACTGGTCATGGGTATTGCAAATGGCACGGTTGCAGTTGACGGTAAAGTCATTTATACCGCCAAAGACCTGCGTGTAGGCCTATTCACCTCGACGGATTCTTTTTAATGACTAAACGGGTAGTGATCACAGGCCTGGGCATTATTTCATGCCTTGGCAACGACGCCGCGGCAGTGCGCCAAGCATTGTACGACGGCAAATCAGGGATTAGCACCCGTCAAGAGCATATCGATATTGGCATGCGCTCGCACATCGCTGGCGCGCCTGATATCGATTTAGCGGCACATATTGACCGCAAACAATGGCGGTTTATGGGCGACGCCGCAGGCTATGCTTATCTCAGTATGCAGCAGGCAATAGCCGATGCAGGCCTGACAGAGGCGCAGGTGTCTAACCCCCGCACCGGGATTATCGCCGGTTCAGGTGGCGCCTCGTCGGCAAGCCAAACCGAAGCCGCAGATATTATGCGCGAGAAAGGTATACGCCGCGTTGGCCCATACCGTGTCACGCAAACTATGGGCAGTACTGTCTCTGCCTGCCTGGCTACGCCCTTCAAAATCAAAGGGGTGAACTACTCTATTTCATCCGCTTGTTCGACCAGTGCGCACTGTATTGGCACGGCGGCAGAACAGATTCAACTGGGTAAGCAAGACATTGTTTTCGCCGGTGGTGGTGAGGAACTGCACTGGACCCTGAGCTGTTTATTCGATGCCATGGGTGCGCTATCGACCCAATATAATGACAATCCAACAGAGGCCTCGCGGGCCTATGACGCGCAACGCGACGGTTTCGTGATCGCCGGTGGTGGCGGTATGGTTGTGGTCGAATCCCTGGACCATGCACTGGCTCGCGGTGCAAAAATCTATGCAGAACTGGTAGGTTTTGGCGCGACTTCCGACGGCTATGACATGGTGGCGCCATCGGGCGAAGGCGCCGTACGCTGTATGCAGCAGGCTATGGCGACCGTCGAGGGTGACATCGACTATATCAACGCGCATGGCACCAGCACGCCGGCGGGTGATATCCAAGAACTCAACGCGGTACGCAACGTTTTTGGTAGCAATGCAAGCCAAAGTCCTTGGGTCGGCTCTACGAAATCCCTGTCTGGCCACTCACTCGGTGCGGCGGGGGTACAGGAAGCTATTTACTCGTTGCTCATGATGAAAGACGATTTCATTGCCGCGTCTGCGAATATCCACGAACTAGACGCTGAGGCCGACGGCATGCGTATTGCGCAACAGCGGATTGATAACGCCGGACTAAATCGCGTCATGTCCAATAGCTTTGGCTTTGGTGGCACCAATGCCACACTGATTTTTCAGCGCTATAACGACTAAAGACAAGTCCAGCGCGTCGCGGTATTTATTAGCCTATGCGGGACTTAGCGCATAAGGCGCCGCTAACAGCTCTGACATCATAAGCACCTGCACCGTCTCACCTAACGCCACGGTGGTGCCTATGGGAATGACTGCTAGCGCGTCAGCCGCTGATACACTGCTCAATACGCCAGAGCTTTGACTGCCTGCCAGCTCGGCGTGTAAGACCCCGTCAACAGAGACCAGCTTAACGCGCAGATATTCTTCACGTGTTCCCGCTCGGTGCATTTCAAAGTTGGCGCTCGCGGCGACAGAATGCATCGCTTGCGGGGTAATGCCTTGCGCCTTTAACAACCAGGGTTTGACGACCAGCGCAAAGGTGACCCATGCCGATACCGGATTACCCGGCAGACCAAATATCGGCGTCTCGCCAACACGGCCAAAACTCAACGGTTTACCCGGCTTTATCGCCAGCTTCCACAGCGCTAATTCACCGCGTGCCTCAATTTGACCGCGAACATGGTCCTCATCACCGACGGACACACCTCCAGTCGTCAGCAGCACATCTGCGCGGGCTGCGGCGCGCTCTAAGGCATCGCCGATCACCTGGGGGTCATCTAGCACCGCATCAATCACCAAGGGCGTCATACCCAAAGCGCGAAGCTGGGCAGACATTTGATATTGGTTACTGTTGTAAACCTGCCAGGGGCCCTGAATGGCTGTGCCAGGCGTTAACAATTCATCACCGGTGGACATCACCGCAATCCGCAGACGGCGATAAACCGTCACCGATGCACGACCCACCGCCGCGAGTAAGCCAATATCTTGGGGGGTTAATACCTTACCCGCAGCAAGCACCTCTGCGCCGGCCTTAATATCACTACCTTGTCGGCGCACATTTTGCCCAAGGCGCACATGCCCCAAGATTGACACTTTGCCATCATGGGCAACCGCTTGCTCTTGCATGACCACCGTGTCAGCACCATCGGGCAAAATAGCGCCGGTAAAAATACGCGCCGCCGTCCCCATCGACAACGACGCCGGCGCATGCCCCGCGGCGATCCGTTGCGATACCCGCAGCTCACCTGGCGCATCCGTCGCACACAGCGCATAGCCGTCCATCGCGCTATTATCCGCCGCAGGCACATCGATATCGCTGGTTACCGTGACCGCCAATACACGACCCAGCGCCTCGTCGAGGCTGATCGACTCCGCTGCAGGGGGCGCCGGTGCGGCGGATAGCACCACCGCTAAAGCATCAGTTAAAGACGTTAGGGCCATCGTTCAGTCTCGCCGCAACACACCGACAAAATTACAAGGTCGGTGACTGCCATCCAATTGATCTCGAATTAGGCCATCCCAAGCGGTTCGGCAGGCGCCGGTGGAGCCGGGCACACAAAAAATCACCGTCTGATTAGCAAAGCCCGCCAAGGCCCGGGATTGGATGGTAGAGGAACCAATTTCGTCGTAAGACAGCGCGCGAAACACCTCACCAAAACCTTCAATCGACTTATCAAATAGCGGTGCAATTGCCTCGGGCGTCGAGTCACGACCCGAAAAGCCGGTGCCGCCGGTTGTGACTACCGCATCAATTTCGCTATTTGCAATCCAAGCAGAAATTACCGCGCGAATCTGATAAATATCATCGCGGACAATCTCTCTCGCCAATAGCCGATGACCTGCCGCGACTAATGCGTCCGCCAAAAACTGCCCCGATGTATCACTGTCCAAATCACGGCTATCACTGATCGTCAGAACAGCAACACCTAATGTTTGCGATTCGCCTGCACTCATTTCCCGTTCTCCTGAACTTCCAATTCAATATAGCGGCGCACTGCACGCTCGACAAAATCGCGCCAGGGTAATTGCTGAATGCCAAATTCATGACGAATAGCCGTGCAATCTAACGATCGATTAAAGCCCGCATATTCGTCGTTATCACTTTCCTGCAGACAGTCGCGAGCGTGTGCAAAGGCTTCAAATTGCGACGCACAAGCGACCAGGGCCTCGGCGAACGCGTAATATCCGGTGTCGCCTTGGCTGCAGTAATGATAGATACCTCGGCTCGGCGCACCGACGCTAATTTGGTCAATGATCCCCGCAACGACACGCGCCACCTCTGCGCTATGCACCGGACTATCGCGAAAGCGGTCACTAAATACCAAGCGCTCGCGCTTGTGCCATGCGTCGAGCATGCGTGTCATACCCGACGGGCTACGACCGGCAAAGACCTTGCCAATGCGTAAAACAAAGCTGTCTTCGAGCTGGGTTTGCAACAGCTGCTCGGTCGCAATCAGCACCTCGCCGACGGTGTCAGTCGCGTCGGTCGCATCACTCTCTTTATAGGGACGCTGCATCTGTCCCGAATAAACTTTCGCACTGGAAATTTGAAAGTGTTGTACCGCCAATTTTTCGCAGAGATTGGCCACCCATTGGGTGCGCTCAATATCGGGCTGACCCACCCGATCAATGCCTTCTAGCAACGAGATAACCCGCGCATCGAGCACCAGGTCACAGCTGTGCAAACGGAGAAGTTTTTTAACCTGACGCTCGCGCTTCCAGCGGGTGGCTTCGAGTGGCACTAAAACCAACTGATGCCGCTGTAAAGGCGCCATAAACGCGCGCAAAGAATATCCAATGGGTGTGTCGCTACCGAGTAAGAGGATTCGCATCGGGCTTCAGCTTACAGATTTCGACAAATGTACTGCCGAATCGACACAAACAAACGACGTTACACAGGCGGCTGTTAAGCGCCTACAACGCAAAAACTGCGAGTCATAGTTTTCGGCTAAACGCCAACAACCGCCAGGACTTTTCATACCGCTACAAATCCCATAGAAAATAGTTAACAAAGGCACAATCAGCGCACCCATGAGCGTCCAGAATAAGGCGATAAAGAAGTACAAAGCAACTGCTGGTGAGGATTGTCTTGGGTAGACACCTAAATCATAGCTAGGTGGCCCTATTAAATGCGCGCCAATGTAGTCCGGAGCACCCTGTGAGGTCAGATTTCAACCAAAGGGCGCACACACAAACCCAGGATCTGTACGCGTTGATGTCGAGGCTTGCTCAAAACCGGGTGCGGCGACGGTTGATGAGCTCCGATACTGCGCCGACGCATCACAACACCCCAACTTATTGGCTTACTGTGTCGCATTTAAGCTTGCAGGGAATAAGCGTCTTGCTATATCACTTCAGGGCAAACCACAAACGTTCCACCCTGAGCAACAGGTACAACCTACGAAGCAACAGTCGCTTGGTAGGAAAAAATGTGGTGCCTCAAAATGCGGCGCGCTAGCACCAATTGAGGCGATCTAGCCTAGAAGGGGATATCGTCATCGGCTAAACCACTACCGCCGCTGGGCGCAGACTGAAAGCCGGCAGATTCGTTGCCGTAACCGCCACTCTGACTCTCGCCGCCCATTTGATTACCACCGCCCATTTGACTACCGCCGCCCATTTGATTACTCCCACCATCTTGGTTATTTGCGCCGCCGCCATAATTACCGCCGTTGCCGCCCTCGTTACCGCCACGGCTGTCGAGCATCTGCATTTCATTGGCTACGATTTCCGTGGTGTAACGGTCTTGCCCACTCGTCTTATCTTGCCATTTACGCGTGCGCAGCGCGCCCTCGATGTAAACCTTGGAGCCTTTGCGCAGATACTCCGCCGCAATTTCAGCCAAACGATTAAAAAACACCACGCGATGCCACTCGGTGCGCTCTTGCGGTTGCCCAGTCTGCTTGTCTTTCCACGATTCTGAAGTCGCAATACTTAAATTGGTCACAGCACCACCCGACGGCAGTACTCGATGCTCAGGATCATTACCCAAATTGCCAACAATGATGACTTTATTAATGCCACGTGATGCCATAAAACTCTCCCTGACTAACTGTTGTCGACGCCACCGTAACTTAGCGGGTCAATAGAATATTGCTATGTCCTGACTATAACAATCGACCTCAAGCAAAGCTAACCCATAGATCACGAATGATCGGAATTACTGCTTTCGGAAGGATTCATTTGCCAGCGTAGTATTAGCGTTAACCAAATAATAGCCAATAGGCCCAACATACCCGCAAGTAGTATCACCCCGCCGAGCTGTAACGCCAAACCACCAATACTGCCGCCGACGAAAGCCCCGAGGAATTGGCTGGTTGAAAATAACCCCATCGCCGTACCTCGAAATTCTGTGGGCGCGAGTTGCGACACCAACGCCGGTAACGAAGCCTCCATGGCATTGAAACCCGTAAAAAAGATCGCCAAGCCAATGCCCAAGGCCCACAAATTGGGCAGATTAATCGCCACTAGTAGACCCGTCACAACCAATAATGAAGAAATCATCAAGACAAAGCGCGGATTATTGCCACCGCGTTTTTTGCCCCGAAGCAAGACAATGACGCCGGGCAACGACAGTATCATTGCGATTAAATATACCGCCCAGTGATGGTCTGCGGGCAACCCCACACTCTTCGCGAGCTGCCCAGGCACAACCACAAAGGCGGCCATTAGCATTAGGTGTAACAAAAAGACGCTGAAATACAACGTCCGTAAGCCTCGGCCGTGAATCGCGGCGCCCATTTCTGAAAACTTTAAACCGTGCGCACTCGCACTGCGGACAGGATGCGTCACTGGAGGCAGCGCCAGAACAACCAGCAGGATGCCACAAAGGCCAAGTCCAGCAGTCACCCAAAACACCAACGATAGACCGCCCATCGCGGCAAGCGCGGGCCCCAGCACCAAAGCAATAATGAATGAGGCGCCAATACTCGCGCCAATAACGGCCATGGCTTTCGTTCTCTGGTCATCTCGGGTGTAGTCAGCAGCTAACGCCATCAACGCAGCGGCGATAGCGCCTCCCCCCTGCAACAACCGGCCGACGATAATACCCGTCATTGTTTCAGCCATTGCGGCAACTGCGCTGCCCAAAATAAAAACCAACAAACCAGCCAAGACCACAGGCTTGCGGCCGACTCTATCGGACAACCAACCCATGGGGATTTGCAGACACGCCTGCGTCAGCCCATAACCACCCAAGGCCAAGCCCACTGTGAACGGGGTGGCGCCAGGCAGATCCGCCGCGTAGACGGCGATGAGCGGCAGCACCATGAACAGGCCGAGCATACGAACGCTGTATAAACTGGCCAAGGATATAACCGCTCGGCGCTCGCTGGGATGAAAAGGTTCTCGAGATATCACGTAACTTAGCTTTTACAGAAAGCGCAAGTTTAACACGACTAGGACAAAGTGGATTTTGTCATACGGAATATCCCGCTGAAATTTCATAAGCGCGTATACTGGTCGGCTTGCCCAACGCGGTTTAGGATCGGCTCATGGATACCATTCTGGTGCGCGGTGCGCGCACCCACAATCTCAAAAATATTGACTTAGACATTCCTCGCGACAAGTTGGTGGTGATTACCGGTCTTTCAGGATCTGGCAAATCATCACTCGCCTTTGACACGCTCTATGCAGAGGGCCAGCGTCGCTATGTTGAATCGCTATCAACCTATGCGAGACAGTTTTTGTCTATGATGGAAAAGCCCGATATCGATCATATCGAAGGGCTTTCGCCCGCTATTTCTATCGAACAAAAATCTACATCCCACAATCCCCGGTCCACAGTGGGGACTATCACTGAGATTTACGATTACTTGCGCCTGTTATTTGCCCGCGTCGGTGACCCTCGCTGCCCGACCCATGGAATAACACTTCAAGCCCAAACCGTCAGCCAAATGGTAGATGCGGTATTGGCGATGCCAGAGGGTGAGCGGCTCATGTTACTGGCGCCCGTCGTGCGCGATCGCAAAGGGGAACACCTCCACATCTTTGAGCAAATGCGAGCCAGCGGCTTTATACGGGTTCGCGTCGACGGCCTAGTAGTAGACCTGGATGACGTCCCGGAACTCGACAAAAAGAAAAAACATACGATTGAGGTGGTCGTCGACCGCTTTAAAGTGCGTGATGATTTGGGATTGCGTCTCGCTGAATCTTTTGAAACAGCGCTTGAGCTGACCGATGGTCTGGTCTCAGTAGCGCCAATGTCTGGCGAAGGGCAAGAAACGCTTTTTTCTGCCCGTTACGCATGCCCAAACTGCGGACACAGCATTGACGAGCTCGAGCCACGTCTATTTTCTTTTAATAATCCGGCAGGCGCCTGCCCGGGTTGCGATGGCCTAGGTGTTACCCAGTATTTTGACGAATCACGGATCATAGTGCATGCCGAGGCAAGTCTCGCTGAAGGCGCTATTCGTGGATGGGATCGACGTAACGTCTATTACTTTCACCTACTGACATCGCTGGCTGAGCACTACGCGTTTGATATTGACACTCCCTTCAACGCGCTCACAGAAAAACAAAGGCAGGTGATTCTCCAGGGCAGCGGTGCAGAGGAAGTGGAGTTCGCTTACGTCAATGACCGAGGCACCGTATTCAAGCGTCGCCATGTCTTTGAGGGTGTATTACCCAATATGGAGCGACGCTACAGAGAGACTGAGTCTTCTTCGGTTCGGGAAGAGTTAGCCAAGTATGTTGCTACGGCGCCTTGCCAGGACTGTGGCGGCGCGCGCCTCTGCACAGATGCTCGCAGTGTCTTTGTTGATGAGCGCACACTGCCGAGCATCACCAAGATGCCGGTCGGTGACGCACAGGATTATTTCGATAATCTACAATTGTCGGGACGTAAAGGTGAAATAGCCGATAAAATTCTCAAGGAGCTTCGCGCCCGATACCGGTTTCTAGTCGATGTGGGGCTCAATTACCTATCGTTAGACCGCAGCGCAGATACCCTGTCTGGCGGTGAAGCCCAGCGCATTCGTTTAGCTTCACAGATTGGTGCGGGCCTCGTTGGCGTAATGTATATCCTCGATGAGCCCTCGATTGGTCTTCACCAACGGGACAACGAGCGTCTTTTGCGAACCCTCGTCCATCTGCGCGATCTCGGCAATACGGTTATCGTTGTTGAGCATGACGAGGAGGCTATTCGTGCCGCCGATCACATCATCGACATTGGTCCCGGCGCCGGCGTTCATGGCGGCACTATTGTGGCGCAAGGGTCGGTCGAGGCGGTTCTCAGCAACCCCGCCTCGCTAACCGGGGACTATTTGTCGGGTCGCCGCGAAATTACAGTGCCTAAAAAACGCCACAAGGCCAATCCGGCAAAACAGCTCGTTATCAGCGGCGCCCGCGGTAATAATCTGCGCAACGTCAATCTGTCATTACCTATCGGCTTACTAACCTGCGTCACTGGCGTCTCTGGCTCCGGCAAGTCGACGCTGATCAATGGCACGTTGTATCCGCTGGCAGCGACGTTATTAAACGGCGCGACGACACTTGTGGCCGCACCCCATGATGAAGTGGCGGGGCTCGAGCTCTTTGACAAGTGTATCGATATCAACCAAAGCCCGATCGGACGGACTCCCCGATCAAATCCGGCGACCTATACCGGCATTTTCACCCCGGTGCGGGAACTATTTGCGGGCACTCAGGAAGCACGCTCGCGGGGCTATAAACCCGGTCGATTCAGCTTTAACGTTCGAGGTGGTCGCTGCGAAGCCTGCCAAGGCGACGGCGTCACCAAAGTCGAAATGCACTTTTTACCGGATATCTATGTGCCCTGCGATGTTTGTAAAAGTAAACGTTATAACCGCGAGACACTCGAGATACGCTATAAAAACGCCAACATCTCTGAAGTATTAAATATGACCGTCGAGGATGCATTGGTCTTCTTCGACGCTGTACCGGCGATCAATAGAAAGCTTCAAACGCTAATGGACGTAGGTCTGTCTTATGTTCGCCTAGGCCAGGCTGCCACGACCTTATCGGGTGGCGAAGCGCAGCGGGTCAAACTGTCAAAAGAACTCTCTAAGCGTGATACGGGCAATACTCTATATATATTGGACGAACCCACCACCGGCCTACACTTTGAAGATATTCGCCAACTATTAGATGTTCTGCATCGCTTGCGCGACGGCGGCAATACGGTTGTGATCATCGAACACAACTTAGATGTGATTAAAACCGCCGACTGGGTGATTGACCTTGGGCCTGAAGGCGGATCCGGCGGCGGCCAAATCATTGCAACTGGCACCCCGGAAAATGTCGCTGCGCAGGTGGTATCGCATACCGGGCGCTTTCTAAAACCGCTACTGGAAAAACACGGTTAATTCGGCGCAGATCGCGTGTAAAACTATGCATAAAAAAGCCCGGCAATAGCCGGGCTTTTCACGAGATCGTGTTTTATCTTCGTTTAATGCAGTGCGCGGTGCAGGCAAAACACCCAAAAAGCTATAGTAGGGTCGCTATCAGCCACTCAACCCAAGTGGCGTAAGCCTCACACCTACCGAACCCATCGACACCTGCCTAACCCGTCAAACGCGGGTATCCACGCTCAGATGATCAATCTTCGTCGGCGCTTACCACTTCAACGTCGTCATGCGCTTCTTCTAATGGGCGATCCACCAATTCGACAAACGCCATTGGCGCCTTGTCACCAGTGCGATAGCCACACTTTAGAATGCGGATATAACCACCAGGACGCGCTTTGTAACGCGGGCCTAATTCGTCGAACAACTTGCCAACCGCTTCCTTGCTACGCGTGCGGTCAAACGCCAAGCGACGATTGGCGACGCTGTCGTTCTTAGCCAGCGTAATTAAAGGCTCTGCATAGCCACGCAACTCCTTGGCTTTAGCGACGGTTGTTCTAATTAACTCATGCTCAACCAACGACACGCTCATGTTACGGAACATGGCCTTTCGATGGGAACTGTTGCGGTTAAGCTGTCTACCGCTATGACGATGACGCATTGTCCTATTCCTTTAATAAGGCTGCCTTCACGGCACACCGTTCGATATCAATAATTACGCGCTGAGCAACCGCTCGTCATTCTTAAGACTTGCTGGCGGCCAGTTCTCAAGACGCATGCCCAAAGACAGGCCACGTGACGCAAGTACATCCTTGATTTCAGTTAACGACTTCTTACCCAAATTCGGGGTCTTCAGCAGCTCTACTTCGGTGCGCTGTACTAAATCACCAATGTAGTAAATGTTCTCAGCCTTCAAGCAGTTTGCAGAGCGTACCGTCAACTCGAGATCGTCGACAGGTCGCAACAGAATCGGATCGACTTCTTCATCCGCAACACTCAATGCGGTCTGCGCCTCACTCTCAAGATCGACAAATACTGACAGCTGCTGCTGCAGAATCGTCGCGGCGCGGCGAATCGCCTCTTCTGGATCGATCGTACCGTTGGTCTCTAAATCTATAATCAGCTTATCGAGGTCGGTGCGCTGCTCAACACGGGCTGAATCCACGACATAGGATACCCGGCGGATTGGCGAAAACGACGCATCCAACTGCAAACGACCAATGGTGCGTGTTTCGTCTTCAGGGCTTTCACGTGAATCGGCCGGCGAATAACCGCGGCCTCGCTCAGCAGTCAAGCGCAACGTCAGAGACTCTTTAGCTGTCAGGGTGCAAATGACGTGGTCAGGATTGTGGATCTCAATATCATGATCGACCTGAATATCGCCGGCAGTGACGCTGCAAGGGCCCTTTGCGGACAACACAAGCTCCGCTGAATCCTTGCCTTCCATCGTCAAAGAGACACCTTTGAGATTCAATAGAATCTCAATAACATCCTCTTGAACCCCTTCAATCGTTGAGTATTCGTGTAGAACACCGTCGATCTCGACTTCGGTCACAGCGCATCCTGGCATGGATGACAGCAGAATACGACGAAGCGCATTACCAAGAGTATGACCGAAACCACGCTCAAGCGGTTCTAAGGTAACCTGCGCCCGCGTCGCTGATTTTTCGTCAACCTTGATAACACGGGGGGTAAGAAACTCATTTACCGAACTGGACATATATCACCTGCTGAATTAACGGATATGAAAAGCTGAACAAACAAAAGTAAGCCCATATAGAGGCTTACTTAGAGTACAGCTCCACAATCAGGTTTTCATTGATTTCGCTAGAGAGATCCTGACGCTCGGGCTTGGACTTAAAAGTGCCTTCCAGCTTTTCGCCATTCACTTCAATCCAAACCGATTCGCCACGCTGCTCTGCCAACGACATCGCCGACTGAATACGTAACTGCTTTTTCGCTTTCTCGCGAACTGACACAACATCACCTGGCTGAACTTGGTATGACGCGATGTTAACCACCTTGCCATTAACCAAAATACCTTTGTGTGCGACCAGCTGGCGGGACTCTGCACGCGTTGAGCCAAAGCCCATGCGATACACGACATTGTCTAAGCGGGCTTCCAAAAGCTGCAGCAAGTTTTCACCTGTCGCGCCCTTTAATCGAGCAGCCTGCTTGTAATAGTTGCGGAACTGCTTCTCTAACACGCCATATATACGACGCACTTTCTGCTTCTCGCGCAGCTGTACACCGTAGTCCGACAAACGGCCACGACGGGCACCATGTTGTCCAGGAGCAGTTTCAAGTTTGCATTTTGCGTCCAGCGCACGAACACCGCTCTTCAAAAAAAGATCGGTGCCCTCACGACGTGAAAGCTTGCACTTGGGTCCAATATATCGAGCCATACTATTAAATCCTCAGCGCAGTGTTAAACGCGACGCTTCTTCGGCGGACGACAACCGTTATGGGGAATCGGTGTCACGTCGGTGATGTTAGTGATCTTGTAACCACAACTGTTCAAAGCGCGTACCGCAGATTCGCGGCCTGGGCCAGGGCCCTTCACTTGAACATCAAGATTCTTGAGACCGTACTCTTTCGCAGCTTCACCAGCGCGCTCTGCAGCAACCTGCGCCGCAAAAGGCGTTGACTTACGCGAACCGCGGAAGCCAGAACCACCCGAAGTCGCCCAGCTTAAAGTATTACCTTGACGGTCGGTGATCGTAACGATCGTGTTATTAAATGATGCGTGGATATGCGCGACACCGTCGACCACCTGCTTGGTGATCTTCCGTTTTGTCGTCTGCTTTCCTTTGACGCTCTGCTTAGCCATGTTTTTCCTGTTTCAATATCAACGCTACAACAGCTGATGTAGCTACACTGAATGAATGCAATTACCTACGGATCGGCTTGCGCGGACCTTTACGAGTACGTGCGTTAGTTTTTGTGCGCTGTCCACGCAAAGGCAAGCCCTTACGGTGACGTAGACCCCGATTACAACCGAGGTCCATCAAACGCTTGATGTTCATTGACACTTCGCGACGAAGATCACCCTCGGCGCTCAATTCGCTTACCAGATTACGCAGCTGATCAAGTTGACCTTCAGTAAGATCACCAATATTGGTGTGCTCACTGACGCCACTGACCCCGCACAGACGCTTGGCCTGTGTGCGACCGATACCGAAAATGTACGTCAGTGAAATCACTGCGTGCTTGTTGTCAGGGATGTTGACACCGGCGATACGCGCCATTGATTTATCTCCAAACGTTACCAGCGACGCAAACCTGCGCCGCTATTGCGACCACTTCCTTTAGGGAAGGGGCGCGCATATTACTGATTTGTCGGATTAAATTCAACGATTTAACCCTGACGCTGTTTATGTCGCGGATCGCTGGAGCAAATTATACGCACAACACCTTTGCGACGTACTACTTTGCAATTTCGACATACCTTTTTGACGGAAGCTCTAACTTTCATCTCTCAACTCCTGGAACCTAACGCAGCCGGCCGGCGGAACCGGTATTGGCCAAGTTAGCTTTTTTCATCACACCGTCATACTGGTGCGACATGAGGTGACTCTGCACCTGGGCCATGAAATCCATGACCACTACTACAACAATCAACATCGATGTACCGCCTAAATAGAACGGAACATTGAACATGACCACTAAAAACTGCGGCATCAAACAAATCAACGCGATGTACACCGAACCGAATACGGTCAAGCGCGTCAGCACGCCATCGATATAATTAGCCGTTTGCTGACCCGGGCGGATTCCAGGTACAAAAGCCCCAGATCGCTTCAGATTGTCTGCTACTTCGACCGGATTAAACATCAATGCGGTGTAGAAGAAGCAGAAAAATATAATAAATCCAGAGAACAAAATGATGTTCAATGGCTGACCTGGACCAATCGCTACCGCTAAATCTTGCAGCCAATCTGAATTATCACCGCTGCCAAACCACTGCGCTATAGACGCGGGGAACAGTAAGATCGAACTTGCAAAAATCGCTGGTATCACACCCGCCATATTAACTTTAAGCGGCAAGTGCGAAGCCTGCGCCTGACGCATTTGCCGACCCTGTTGGCGCTTGGCATAGTTCACAGTGATGCGACGCTGCCCGCGCTCAATAAAGATCACCAAATAAATCACTACCACCGCTAATGCGATAATGGCTAACAACACCAATATGTTGAGCTCTCCCTGACGGGCCTGCTCTAGCGACTGTCCCAACGCACTCGGTAGACCTGCGACAATACCGGCAAAAATCAACAGTGATATGCCATTACCAATGCCCCGCTCAGTAATCTGCTCACCCAGCCACATCATAAACACGGCGCCAGTTACCAACGACGTAATAGCAATCACATAAAAACTTAGTGACGGATCTAACGCCAGACCCTGATTGGCTAGGCCCACAGTCATACCCGTACCCTGCACTAGCGCCAACAGCACGGTGAGATAACGCGTGTACTGGCTAATCTTACGACGCCCCGACTCTCCCTCTTTCTTAAGCTGCTCTAATGAGGGCGTCACCGCCGTCATGAGCTGCACAATGATCGAGGCCGAAATGTAGGGCAAAATTCCCAGCGCTAAAATACTCATCCGGCTCAATGCGCCACCTGAGAAGACGTTTGCCAATCCCAAAATAGTACCTTGGTTCTGGTCAAACAGCGCGGCGAGTTGCTCTGGATCAATACCGGGAACAGGAATGTGGGTTCCTATCCGATAGATCAGCAAAGCGAGCAGCACAAAGCGAAGGCGCGAGAACAACTCGCCCATGCCCGATCCACTCATTGATGGCATACCATTTGCCATGAATTAAGCCTCGACGCTCCCGCCAGCCTGCTCAATGGCTTCACGTGCACCTTTGGTGACCGCCAAACCCTTCACATTAACTGCCTTGTCAATACTGCCCGACAAAAAGACCCGCGCACGTAAAACGTCGTCTTTAACTAAATCGGCGTGCTTAAGCGATGCAAGGTCGATGACATCGCCCTCTACAACGTTGAGCTCATGCAGCCGAACCTGCGCTGTGGTACGCCCAATACGCGACGTAAAACCGTACTTAGGCAGGCGCTTTTGTAACGGCATCTGACCGCCTTCAAAACCGGGCTTAACACTACCGCCAGAACGTGCCTTTAATCCTTTGTGACCACGACCTGCAGTCTTACCTGTGCCAGAACCGATACCACGACCGACACGCTTGGCATCTTTCTTTGCGCCTGGCGCAGGGCTCAGTGAATTCAAACGCATCTCATCAGACATTGGTACTGCCCTCTACGCGAACTATATAGTTCACTTTGTTGATCATGCCTCGAACCGACGGGGTATCTTCTACCTCAACGGTGTGGCCAATACGGCGCAGTCCAAGCCCAGCAACACACGCTCGGTGACTCTTCAGGCGATGGGCGCTGCTTTTAACCTGAGTAACTCTGATCATCGGTTTGCTCATGATATTTATCTCCAGCCTCAGCTCAGGATCTCTTCAACAGTCTTGCCACGCTTTGCAGCAATTGCGTCAGGAGAACACATATCACGTAGCCCGTTATAAGTAGCACGGACAACGTTAACGGGGTTTGTCGAGCCGTAGCACTTTGCTAATACGTTATGTACACCAGCGATTTCCAGAACAGCACGCATTGCACCGCCGGCAATAACGCCCGTACCTTCAGAGGCAGGCTGCATATAGACCTTAGAAGCACCATGATTGGCCTTCACAGGGTACTGCAGCGTACCGTTGACCAATTCAACCTTGATCATATTACGGCGCGCTGACTCCATCGCCTTTTGGATCGCAACTGGCACTTCTCGCGCCTTACCACGTCCGTAGCCGACACGACCCTTGCCATCACCGACTACTGTCAGCGCTGTAAAGCTCATAATACGGCCACCTTTAACGGTCTTGGCTACGCGATTAACTTGAACCAACTTTTCCTGAAGATCACCTTCAGTCTGCTGCCCATGCTTCTTCTGATCGTTGAACGCCATAATAAATCCTAGAATTCCAGTCCGCTTTCTCGCGCAGCATCAGCCAACGCCTTGACACGGCCGTGATACTTAAATCCAGAGCGGTCAAATGCCACTTTAGCAACACCTGCCGCCTGCGCACGCTCAGCAATCAACTTGCCAACCGCCGCCGCCGCTTCGGTGTTGCCAGTGCTACCTGAGCGCAACGCCTTGTCTAATGTGGATGCACTTGCCAATACCTTATTGCCTTCAGGCGCGATCACCTGGGCGTAGATATGACGGGGCGTCCGATGTACGGTAAGACGCGTGGAACCCGCAGTGCGCATACGGACGCGAGTCTTTTTAGCGCGACGTAAACGTGATTCGGTTTTATCGTTCATTGTCTTACCTACTTCTTCTTGGCTTCTTTACGCCGCACAACTTCATCGGCGTAACGAATACCTTTACCCTTGTAGGGCTCGGGCGGACGGAAGCTGCGGATCTCCGCTGCTGCCTGGCCCACAGCCTGCTTATCTATACCCTTAATAACCACTTCGGTCTGGGTAGGCGTCTCGACAGAGAGGCCATCAGCAAGCTCATAATCAACGGGGTGCGACAAACCGACGGTCAAATTGACCACATTACCGGTAGCCTTAGCACGATAACCCACGCCATTAAGCACTAGCTTCTTTTCCCAGCCTGCACTAACACCAACAACAATGTTGTTGAGCAGCGCACGGGTAGTACCCGCCATGGCTCGATCTTTATCCTGCGCGTAACTCACCTGGGCTTGGCCATCATCGAGGACAATACTAATGCCCTCAACAATAGATAATTCCATGGTGCCTTTGGCGCCCTTTACTGAAACATTGCTGCCGTCGATTGTAACGTCAACGCCTTTCGGCAATGTAACTGGACTTTTTGCGACTCTTGACATAACTCGGTCTGCTCTTCAGGTACGTCGAATCAAAATACGGTGCAGAGCACTTCGCCGCCGACACCTGCTGCGCGAGCAGCACGGTCGGTCATGACACCGCGTGAAGTCGATACTATAGCGACACCAAGGCCACCACGAACCGACGGCAAATCACCCTTACCAGAATAACGACGCAGCGATGGTTTGCTAACGCGCGCAATCTCAGCAATAACTGGCTTGCCTTCAAAATATTTAAGGTCCACCGACAGACGCGGCTTACCGCTGCTGTCATCAACCCCGAACCCCGCGACATAACCCTCATTAGTCAAAACTTGGGCAACAGCGGCCTTCAGCTTGGACCCGGGCATTTCCACGGTCTTTTTACCAGCCATTTGCGCGTTGCGCAGGCGGGTCAGCATATCGCTGAGTGGATCTTGCATGCTCATAAGCTACTTACTCCGTTACCAGCTTGACTTAACCAAGCCAGGCACATCGCCACGCATCGCTGCTTCACGCAGCTTGTTGCGGCACAATCCAAATTTGCGGTACACACCATGTGGCCGACCCGTGATCTGACAACGACGCCGCTGACGGACCGGACTCGAATCGCGCGGTAACTTCTGCAGCGCAACTTGAGCTTCCCAACGCGCTTCATCAGAAGCGGAAACGTTATTGATGGTCTCTTTCAACTCAGCGCGCTTTGCTGCGAACTTAGCTACAGTGGCTGTACGCTTGTGTTCGCGTGCAATCATCGACTTCTTGGCCATGTGTTATACCCTCAGCTCTTAAACGGGAAGTTAAATGCGCGCAGCAGAGCCCGACCCTGTTCGTCGTTTGCTGCCGACGTGGTAATGACAATATCCATGCCACGCAACGTGTCTACTTCGTCGTAGTTGATTTCTGGGAAGATGATCTGCTCAGTGACACCCATTGCGAAATTGCCACGCCCGTCGAAAGACTTTGGACTGACGCCGCGAAAATCGCGGATACGCGGGATCGCAATACTAATCAAGCGCTCCAGAAATTCATACATGCGCTCATCACGCAGTGTCACTTTACAACCGATTGGCCAGCCATCACGGATTTTGAAGCCCGCGATAGACTTGCGCGACTTAGTCACTACCGGCTTTTGACCAGCAATCTTAGTCATATCTGCGACGGCGCTATCCATCACTTTCTTGTCACCTACCGCCTCACCAACACCCATGTTTAAGGTGATCTTGGTGATCCGGGGCACTTCCATTACGTTAGCCAGACCCAGCTCTTCTTTAAGCGCCGGTGCCATCTCGCTGCGGTATCTTTCCTTAAGCGTTGCCATCATTCGCTACCTCAATCGACCTAAGCCTAAGCTCAGGCGTCAATCAATTCTCCGTTGGATTTATAAATCCGCACCTTCTTGCCGTCTTCAATACGATATCCAATTCGGTCAGCCTTACTGCTGGTCGAATTAAAAATCGCCACATTAGAAATCTGAATCGGCGCCTCTTTCTCAATAATGCCACCCGCAATACCTGCCTGCGGATTGGCCTTAGTGTGTTTCTTAATCATGTTGACACCATTGACAACGACACGCTGGTTATCCATAACCTGTCGTACGGTGCCGCGCTTGCCCTTATCCTTACCGGCCAGCACAATCACTTCATCTTCGCGCTTAATCTTCGCCATTATCTATTCCTCTCTACCCGTCGCTCAGATGACTTCTGGCGCCAGGGAAATGATCTTCATAAACTTCTCACCGCGAAGTTCACGAGTTACCGGGCCAAAGATACGAGTGCCAATAGGCGCCTGTTGGGCGTTCAATAACACTGCTGCGTTTTCGTCGAATTTGATCAACGAACCATCGGGACGACGTACACCTTTACGGGTGCGGACGACCACGGCGGTCATGACTTGGCCTTTCTTCACTTTCCCACGCGGGATCGCTTCCTTGACAGTCACCTTGATCAGATCACCGACACGTGCATAACGACGCTTAGAACCACCAAGCACCTTAATACACATCACGCGTCGTGCTCCGCTGTTATCAGCGACTTCTAAATACGACTCGGTCTGAATCATCTTTCTACTCCACTTCGCAGCTAATGCCGCAAGTAACTACTATGATCGTTAGATCTGTGTAGCTGTCTCAATAACTTCAACTAAAGTCCACGTTTTTGTCTTTGACAAAGGACGCGACTCAGCGACTAAAACCGTATCACCCATACCAGCGGTGTTGTTTTCATCGTGAGCATGGACCTTCGCCGAACGGCGAATAAACTTACCGTAAACGGGGTGCTTTACTTGGCGCTCAATCACTACTGTGATGGTTTTATCCATCTTGTCGCTGACTACACGACCAGAAACGGTACGCGTACGATTTTCTGTCGCTTCCATTAGCCCTCTACCTTCTGTCCAAGTACGGTCTTAACCCGCGCAACATCACGCTTGGCTTGCTTCAGTAGATGCGACTGACCAAGCTGACCTGTGGCCTTAGCCATACGTAACTTGAATTGCTCTTCGCGCACTTCAAGTAGCGTCGCATCCAGCTCTTCCACTGACTTTTCTCGCAGTTCGCTCGCTTTCATCACATCACCGACCGTTTAACAAATGCGGTTTGCACTGGGATCTTAGCTGACGCAAGCTGAAAAGCCTCGCGAGCCAATGCCTCAGGCACACCCTCAACTTCATAAAGTACTTTGCCAGGCTGAACCTGAGCTACCCAGTACTCAACATTACCCTTACCTTTACCCTGACGAACCTCTAGCGGCTTACCCGTAATAGGCTTGTCGGGAAAAACTCGAATCCAAATCTTTCCGCCACGCTTAATGTGACGGGTCATTGCACGACGCGCAGCTTCGATTTGACGCGCGGTAATACGTCCGCGGCCGATGGCCTTAAGGCCAAATTCGCCAAAGCTGACCTTGCTACCGCGGTCTGCCAGACCGCGGTTGCGACCTTTCATCATCTTGCGAAACTTGGTGCGTTTCGGTTGCAGCATTATTCAGTCCTCTGCCCGAGCTCAGTTGGCTGCTGACCGACGTGGCGCATCTTGCGCTCCGTCGTCACCGCCAATCACTTCACCCTTGAAAATCCATACCTTGACACCAATAATGCCGTAGGTGGTCTTCGCTTCAAAAGTCGCGTAGTCAATGTCAGCGCGCAGTGTATGCAGCGGCACCCGACCTTCGCGATACCACTCAGATCGTGCAATTTCAGCACCACCCAGACGTCCACCCACCTGAACCTTAATGCCCTCGGCACCCTGCCGCATCGCATTTTGAACGACGCGCTTCATAGCGCGACGGAACATTACACGGCGTTCGAGCTGCTGAGCTACATTCTGCGCAACAAGTCGCGCATCTAGATCAGGCTTGCGTATCTCTTCGATGTTGATGTGCACCGGCACACCCATGCGCGCAGTGAGTTCTTTGCGCAGCTCTTCAACATCTTCGCCCTTTTTACCGATGACGATACCAGGACGTGCCGTGTGAATAATCACACGTGCAGTCTGTGCCGGCCGCTCGATAACCACTCGACTCACCGAAGCAGCGTCAAGTTTCTTTAGTATGTACTCGCGTGCCTCAAGATCACTGATCAAGTTCTTCGCGTAGTTTTTGCTGTCCGCGTACCACACTGAGTTATGGTCTTTAACCACGCCCAGACGAATACCCGTCGGATGTACCTTCTGACCCATGCGGTCTTCCCCTTAGCCTTCGCTATCCGCGACCTTCACAGTAATGTGACAGGTACGCTTCATAATTCGGTCGCCGCGACCTTTCGCTCGCGGACGCATACGCTTCATTGTCATGCCTTCGTCGACAAAAACAGTTGAAACACGCAATTCATCAACATCTGCGCCCTCATTGTTTTCTGCGTTAGCAATCGCAGAATTCAGCACCTTGCGCATCATATGCGCAGCTTTCTTTGTGCTGAACTCTAAAACATTTAGTGCTTCGCCTACCGGCTTACCACGCATCTGGTCTGCGACCAATCGGGCTTTTTGCGCCGAAATGCGTGCACCGCGAAGTTTTGCTGCTACTTCCATCGTCTCTACTCCGCCTGGTCTCAGCGCTTAGACTTCTTATCAACAATATGGCCTTTAAAGGTTCGCGTAACCGCAAACTCACCCAGCTTGTGACCTACCATGTCCTCGTTAACGAGAACCGGCACATGCTGACGACCGTTGTGTACTGCTATGGTCAAACCGACCATATCTGGCGATATCATTGAGCGACGCGACCAGGTCTTGATTGGACGACGATCACTGTTTTCAATCGCAACTTCAACCTTCTTTAAAAGGTGAAGATCAATAAATGGACCTTTCTTGAGTGAACGGGGCACTAGCGAATCCTCCGGTTACTTCTTGCCACGACGACGAACAATAAAGTCGTCGGTGCGCTTATTCTTACGGGTTTTATAACCCTTGGTCGGTACGCCCCACGGACTAACCGGATGACGACCACCTGATGTACGACCTTCACCACCACCATGGGGGTGATCGACTGGGTTCATGGCAACACCACGAACTGTCGGACGAACACCGCGCCAACGCGCCGCACCCGCCTTACCTAACTTGCGCAAACTGTGCTCAGAGTTAGAAACCTCGCCCAACGTGGCACGACAATCTACTGGCACCTTTCGCATTTCGCCTGAGCGTAAGCGAATCGTTGCATACTGCCCTTCACGCGCCACTAACTGTACCGACGCACCCGCTGAACGTGCTAACTGCGCACCTTTACCAGGCTTCATCTCAATACAGTGGATCACTGCACCGACAGGAATGTTGCGGATAGGCAAGCAGTTGCCTGCCTTGATTGGCGCTGCGGCACCCGAGTAAAGCGTTTCGCCCGCCTTTACGCCTTTCGCCGCAATGATGTAGCGACGCTCACCGTCTGCGAACAGCAACAATGCAATGTGCGCTGTACGGTTTGGATCATATTCCAGACGTTCAACAATGGCTGGAATGCCATCTTTGTTGCGCTTGAAATCGACCATACGGTAATGCTGCTTGTGACCACCACCAATATGACGTGTTGTAATACGACCCGCATTATTACGACCACCCGTCTTGGACTTTTTCTCCAAAAGCGGCGCGTAAGGACGACCTTTGTGCAGGTCATCGTTGACCACACGTACGTGGTGACGTCGGCCTGGTGATGTGGGTTTACTCTTAACGACTGCCATGATCAATCGACCCCTTAACTAACCGTAGCGAAGTCAATTTCTTGACCTTGCTCGAGACGGACATAAGCTTTCTTCCAAGACGAACGTGCGCTAACACCGAACTTATTACGCTTGGTCTTACCTTTAACGCGCAGTGTTTGCACATCACCGACTTTAACTTTGAATAGCTGCTCAACAGATGTCTTGATTTCAGCCTTAGAGGCGTCAAGCGAGACCTTAAATACATATTGGTTATTGCTGTCGGCTACGATCGCTGCTTTCTCGGAAACATGAGGGCCGAGCAGAATCTGAAAAACTCTTTCCTGGTTCATGCCAATGCCTCCTCAAATTTCTTTACTGCATCGACAGTGATAATCACCTTGTCGTATGCGACTAAGCTCACTGGATCAACACCGTCGACATCCAGCACTTCAACCTTGTGCAGATTACGTGCCGCAAGGTATAGATTCTTGTCGACTTCGTTGCCAATGATCAGCACATTATCGACGCCGTAGCTCTCGAGTGCTTTCACTAACAACTTCGTCTTTGGCGCCTCAACATCAAAGGCTTCAACAACCACGAGTCGTTCTGTGCGCGCCAGCTCTGACAAGATTGACTGCATCGCCGCGCGATACATTTTCTTGTTAACTTTGTGCGAGTGGTCCTGAGGACGCGCCGCAAATGTGACACCACCTGAACGCCAGATTGGCGAACGGATTGTGCCGGCACGTGCACGACCAGTACCTTTTTGGCGCCAGGGCTTCTTACCACCACCAGCTACGTCAGAGCGCGTCTTCTGCGCTCGAGTTCCCTGGCGAGCGCCCGCGAGATACGCGGTAACTACCTGGTGAACCAACGCTTCGTTGTACTCACGCGCAAAGGTTGCCTCAGAGACAGAAACCGTCCCAGCAGCAGCATTGCCTTGTTTTACAACACTTAATTCCACAATACGCCCCCTTAACCCTTAGCCGTTGGTCGAACGATCACTTGACCGCCCGGCGCACCCGGTACTGCACCTTTAATGAGCAGCAGGTTGCGTTCAGCGTCCACGCGCACAACTTCGAGACCTTGTGTGGTCACGCGCTCTGCACCCATATGGCCCGCCATCTTTTTACCTTTGAAAACCCGACCCGGCGTCTGACACTGGCCGATAGAACCCGGCGCTCGATGCGACAGCGAGTTACCGTGGGTAGCGTCTTGCATGCTGAAATTCCAACGCTTTACAGCGCCCTGGAATCCCTTACCCTTGGACTGACCCGCGACATCGACCTTTTGGCCTGGCTCAAATCGTGCAACTGTCAGCTCGGCACCGATTTCAAAATTCTCATCGATACCGTCCAGACGGAATTCCCACAGGCCATTGCCCGCAGTCACACCCGCCTTGGCAAAATGCCCAGCTTCTGGCTTGCTTACCCTAGAGGCCTTACGGTTGCCCGCAGTTACCTGAATCGCTCGATACCCATCGGTCTCAAGCTCTTTGATTTGAGTGACGCGGTTTGGAGCTACCTCCACTACGGTCACTGGAATTGATACGCCGTCTTCGGTAAAGACACGTGTCATACCGGATTTACGGCCGACTAAACCAATAGTCATACTTCTAACCTCACAGTGTACGGGGCTAATACCCTCTATGGCCGCCCACAACGTGACAGCCTTGGCTCCCCGCGCTACAGACGTTACACACTCAACTCACCCGAGTTGAGCAGGTCTTGCTAAATTGTTCTTAACCCAGGCTGATTTGAACTTCCACACCAGCAGCTAGATCAAGTTTCATCAATGCGTCGACAGTTTTTTCTGTCGGCTCAACGATGTCCAAAAGACGCTTATGCGTGCGAATTTCATACTGGTCGCGAGCGTCCTTATTTACGTGTGGTGAAATCAACACAGTAAATTTTTCTTTCTTAGTCGGCAGTGGAATTGGACCGCGGACCTGGGCGCCAGTGCGACGAGCAGTTTCAACGATTTCCTGTGTGGAGGCATCGATCAGCTTGTGATCAAACGCCTTCAAACGAATACGAATACGTTGGTTTTGCACGCTACATCTCCTGATAAAAAGCCGAGCCACCGCATGGGGACCCGTGAAAAAGAGGGCGAATTCTATGGGTGATTCAGGGACCTGTCAACACACAATGCTATTTATTTAATAAGGCCCCGATGTTTGAGGAAAATTGCCAATTTAGTCACCCAAAAGGCCGAGGTCACCAAAACAAAGGCGCCAAAACCGCTCAAGTCAACAATAAAAAGCCTAACAGACGAAGAAATCCCGGCGCGCACAAGATAAGACACGACGGAACCTACGTCAGTTGAGTCGCAGATTGAAAAATACTAGGCTTTGCTGGCGATCAATTGCCGCTGCGCGGTGAAAATTACAATACAAAGGACAATTTCAATACCAATTAGTGTTGTTGCAAAGGCTGCGCCAGAGAAAACAGCTGCCAGGACCCGGAAAATGGCCGTGGTACCCAACAGAAAGAGTGGGGTATACAGTAATTGAGGCTGACGGCGCACTATGCCGACCAGGGTAAAACCGCCAGAAACGAGCAGCAATGCGCCCAAATCACCGATCTGACTGCTGCGTGCGATGCCCTCCAGCAACGGCATGCCAGCCGCGGCAGCAGCTGCCGCGGGATCAAATAGCCAGCGTAGACCCAAGATCATCGCTAAGAGGCCCACCAACCCAGCTAACGTTAATATTATAGTTCGTAACATGCTTCCTCCCGTTTATGTGGCTTTAAACTAACACTACCGCCTTGCGCTGACCGCACCAGGGCGGCCCCCTACCCTTGATTGGCCGAGCCGGAGTCATAACGAATAGTCTTTGCCGCAAAGGCCGCAAAGCCCACAAAAATAGCCCCGACGAAGTCGAGGCGCTTTAACTACCAATGAGGCTGCCAAACCAGCACAGCGAACTTGGTTTAGAAGAAGCCCAATGGACTATCGCTGTAGCTAACCAGCATGTTTTTTGTTTGCTGATAATGCTCAAGGGCCATTTTGTGGGTTTCCCGACCAATACCTGACTTTTTATAGCCACCAAAAGCTGCATGTGCAGGGTATGAATGGTAGCAGTTAATCCAGACGCGACCGGCCTGAATCGAACGGCCCATGCGGTAAGCCCGATTGGTATCACGCGTCCAGACGCCTGCACCTAAGCCAAAGTCGGTACTATTGGCGATCGCCAGTGCCTCTTCTTCCGTTTTGAAGGTGGTGATGCCCACTACCGGGCCAAAAATCTCCTCTTGGAAAACACGCATGTCATTACTGCCTTTGAGCAGTGTTGGCTGTATATAGAAACCTGAAGATAAATCGCCCTCCAGAGACTCGGCTGCGCCGCCTGTCAGTACTTCAGCACCTTCGGCAAGGCCGATATCAATGTAACGTAAAATCTTCTCGTACTGCTCCTGTGAAGCTTGTGCGCCCACCATGGTATTCACGTCAAGCGGGTTGCCACGCACGATTTGCTCGGTGCGCGCTAGCACCATTGCCATAAAGGGCTCATAAATATCTTCTTGAATTAGCGCTCGTGATGGGCATGTACAGACCTCACCTTGATTGAGAAATGCCAGCACTAGCCCCTCAACCGCCTTACTTATAAATTCTTCGCTTTGCTCCATGATATCGGCGAAGAAAATGTTCGGCGATTTGCCACCGAGCTCCACAGTAGATGGAATCAATGTGTCAGCGGCACAGCGTAAAATATGCTGACCCACCGGCGTGGAGCCAGTAAAAGCGATTTTTGCTATACGTGTTGACGTTGCCAGCGCCTGGCCCGCCTCATCACCATAGCCATTCACAATATTCAACACACCCGGCGGCACTAGATCGCCGATAATTTCCATCAGTACAAGAATCGAAGCGGGGGTCTGTTCAGCGGGCTTCAGCACGACACAGTTGCCAGCCGCCAAGGCAGGGCCCAGCTTCCATGCTGCCATCAATAACGGAAAGTTCCATGGGATAATTTGTCCAACGACACCCAGCGGCTCGTGCACATGATAGGCAACCGTGGTGGCATCGATCTCGGCCATAGAGCCTTCTTGTGCCCGCAAACAACCAGCAAAATAGCGAAAGTGATCGACACATAAGGGTAGATCAGCATTGAGAGTTTCGCGCACTGCTTTGCCATTATCCCAAGTTTCTGCGACCGCCAACATTTCCAGGTTATGTTCAATTCGATCAGCGATTTGCAACAAAATATTAGACCGCTCTGCGACCGAGGTTACACCCCAAGCTGCGCGCGCAGCGTGTGCTGCATCTAGCGCAAGATCAATGTCAGCCGCCGACGAACGGGGAATTCTGGTGAACGATTGACCATCGATCGGAGAGGGA
>CAWUXF010000027.1:0-4908 GCA_963926325.1 uncultured Luminiphilus sp.
GCGTGGACGCTTGCGCAGGATCACAGTTCTGTACCTATCCCAGGCACAACCGACCTTACACATCTGGAGGACAACTTCCATGCAGCTGCCATCGACTTGCCAGCGCAGCTGCAGGCGAAACTGAACGAGGAGTTTTTGCCCGATGCGATATCGGGACCGAGATATTCAGAGGAATCGCAGGCCATGGTAGGCACTGAATGTTTTGACTTCGAGTAGATCGAACGCTGCCGCCAAACACTGTAGAGGCACTGAAAAAATAACTTATCTCTGCTCGAAAAGTAGATATTGGTAGTAGGAAACCCTTAGGAATAAAACGTGAAGTGGGGCCCGAAGACGTATTTTTGGTGGGCCGAGCCAGACTTGTGTGGCGCTAGCTTAGCCCTGGCATTAATTTGCCAGTACCCCGGGGACTGCTTGCGCACGGCCGCCTCTGTCTTGGCGTTGGGCTTCGAGCCGGTTCCAGCTTCGTGGATCAGATGTGTAAAAATTGCGCGGTAAATAATGCCCAGCACCTTACCCATTGCCTGCGGGTGAGCGGGGAACAGGTAGCGTAGGGAAAAGGGAAGCTAGTCACCCACTGGTGAAGCGGCACATTGGGAAATACTTCATCCGAGAAAAGGGCCGCTGTTTCGGTCATACGGCGGGCACCACAGCTGGGGCAAAACCCTCGCTTTTTATAAGAAAACGCTACTAGCCGCCCGAAGTGGCACCTATCGCAGCGGCTCACTTTGTTGGTTATACAACTGCCGAGACCGATGAAACTACAAATATCCACTGGGGATTGAAAATAAATTGTTTTGGCACAACGATAGCTATCGTGCCCTCGATATCAAGCATCGCTCATACCTTCGTTTTAGCACGAAGAGCTTCGATCATTTACCAAAGCTCGGGTAAGCTGTGCTGATGACGATGAAAGCAACTTTTGCTGCATAAAGCCAACCAGATTCAACAGGAGATAATATGCGAGACGTCATCGTATCCGGTATAGGAATGACCAACTTTGGCAAATTTCTCGACCGTGGTCTCAAATCCCTTTCTGAAGAAGCGGTCGCTGCGGCGCTCAAAGACGCCGGCGTCAGGCCCGATCAGATCGAGCAAGTATTTTTTGGTAACGCAGCTGCGGGTGTGGTCACAGGACAAGAAATGATTCGTGCGCAATCGGCCTTACGCAATACAGGGCTCGACGGTGCGCCAATGTTCAACATCGAAAATGCGTGTGCCTCAAGCAGCTCTGCTTTTCATCTGGGGTGGCTTATGATCGCCAGCGGCCAGGCAGAGTGTGTCATTGTTGTCGGTAGTGAAAAGCTCACCCACGAAGACAAAGCAGTATCGTTTAGTGCCTTCGCTGGTGCGGTTGATATCGAAGAGCCTCTGCCTGAAGGGTTTAAAGAAGGCTCCGGCTCGCTCTTTATGGATATCTATGCGGTCAAAGCTCGTAAGTGGCTGGCAAGTAACGGTGGTGCGCCAGAGGATTTTGCCCGTGTTGTGGTCAAAAGCCGAATGGCTGGCAGCCTTAATCCCATCGCGCAATTTCGCCAGGAAACGACAATCGAGGAGGTTCTGCAAAGCAAGGTGGTGTCGGATCCACTAACGCTTTTTATGTGCTCGTCTATCGGTGATGGCGCGGCAGCAATCGTGCTGACTTCTGAAGACGTTGCCAACACTCTCGATACACCTAATATCCGTGTGCGGGCCTCTGCTGTTGTCTCGGCTAAAACCCACGGTGAACGAGAGCTCGTTGCCGTCACTGCGGCACACAGAGCCTACGAGATGGCGGGCCTTGGGCCAAAAGACCTTGATGTTATTGAGCTTCATGATGCCACTGCCCCTGCTGAACTCTTTCATTACGAGAACCTTGGGCTGTGCGCTCCCGGCGATGCGGTGGCGCTGATCCGCTCTGGTGATACCGCAGTTGGTGGGCGTATTCCGGTCAACCCCAGTGGTGGCCTAATGAGTCGTGGACATCCAATCGGTGCAACGGGCGCGAGCCAGATTATAGAGTTGGTACAGCACTTACGTGGCACCGCAGGTGCACGCCAAACCGAGGGCGCGAAAGTCGCGCTCGCTGAAAACAATGGTGGTCAGCTGGCAGGCGATTCTGCGGTAGCCGTTGTCACAATTTTATCAGTTTAAGGAGAGCACCATGACAGCTCATGTCGCCATTGTTACTGGAGGAGCACAAGGTATCGGCCTTGGTATTACTCGTATGCTTTTGGCAAAGGGCCATCGCCTTGCTATCTGGGATCGCAATGAAGCTGCACTTGCCGCCCTACCGGAAATTCTCGGTGTTGATACCGACAGGCTAATGGTTCAGGTCGTCAATGTGACAGACAGAGAGTCGATTGTTGAGGCAAATGCAGCCATCGTTGATCGCTGGAAAGCAGTAGACATTCTTGTGAATAACGCCGGGATTACCCGCGACAAGCGCATCGTTAATATGGAAGAGGAAGACTGGGATATCGTTCTGGACGTGAACCTTAAATCCATGTTCTTGTGCTGCAAGGCTGTCATTCCTGGCATGATTGACGGTGGCTTTGGCCGTATTGTTAATATCTCCTCACGTGCATGGCTGGGCGGTTTTGGCCAGGTGAACTATTCCGCCTCAAAGGGTGGCGTTGTTAGCCTTACCCGTACTTTGGCTATAGAGTTAGCTCGCAAGGGGATTACGGTGAACGCTATCGCCCCGGGCATTGTCGATACGCCACTGATCCAGAGCTACACCACTGAACAGCGTGAGCGTCTGGAAAAGTCAGTGCCAATGGGCAGAATTGGTGAGATAGAAGACATCGCCGGAGCCGCTGGCTTCTTTGCCGATGAAGCCAACTCCTACGTCACCGGGCAGCTGATCTATGTCTGCGGGGGCCGCTCACTCTCGAGCCCCAGCGTCTAACAACACTAGCAGGACAAGATAATGACAATGATTAACTATCAACAAAAGGGTGCCATCGGGATCGTTGCGCTGAACGATCCCGGCGCCTTGAATGCACTCACGCCGCAAGGCATGCTCGATCTACGCCACGTGCTCACAGCCTGTCAAGATAACGACGACGTGCGGGTGGTCATCATCACGGGTGCAGGTGAAAAAGCTTTCTGTGCAGGAGCAAATCTCAAGAAGACATTTCCACCACAGAGCAGCTTTGTTAAAAGTGCCTTGTCTAGCAAGACACTAGACGCTGAAAAAAGCGATTACACTCGGCTCATGGACATCAGCGACCTTGGTATTTGGAAGCCTATAATTGCTGCGGTTAACGGTTACTGTCTTGGTGGTGGTTTGGAATTGGCGATGCAATGCGATTTACGCGTAGCATCAAGCAAAGCCTCTTTTGCTTTGCCTGAGGTGAAGGTAGGCAGTGTACCCGCCGTTGGCGGCGTGCAGGCACTGATCCGCGCTATTCCTGCGGCCCATGCGATGAAACTTGCTCTCACTGGAGATCGAATAGATGCACAAGAGGCGCTGTCGCTTGGTCTTGTAAGCGACGTCTATGAGCCCGAAGCGCTTATGGAAGAGACCATTGCTATCGCCCAGCGCATCGCGGCTAATGGTCCACTTGCAGTACAAACTGTGAAGAAACTGGCTGCTGAGACCAGCCACCTTGCGCCGGCTGATTATATCTCGCAGTCCAACACCGCATGGGGCTTATTGCGCGATACCGCAGACCGCATCGAAGGGCGTGTGGCCTTCAGTGAAAAGCGTAAACCGAACTTTACCGGCGACTAAGCGGCACGCGATCATCAGTGCTTTCATAGCGCGCTCTAGTTGGTTCGAGGCTATGCCTGATCATTTGTTCGAGCCATTGGCAAGTGCGGCGTCGCTTCGTGAGCTGCCAGCTGATTCAAGATAAACCCTTTACCTAGGGTCAGTCCTTTGCTTCAATGATTTTACGTTATTGACGGTTCGCTTGCTTAGACGTGCAATCAAAAGAACGCCCATAGTCATAGTCAAGCCATAGTCATAGTCATAGAGAGATAAATAATAGCCATGAAGATCATAATCAACATAACATTAGCCTTAATCATGAGCCTGTCATTTGGCATTTCAGCCATAGCAGAAGACAGCACAGAGCTGCCCGCATGGCTATTTGTACATACTGCAAAATCTGCACAAATGACCTCTGAGATGACATTGATTATGCCTGTAACAAGGGAAATATTTGCTTTCACAGATAGGCCAAACCGCTTGCATGCTTATTTAGGGGCCCATGACTTTGCATCAATGTGGGATGAAGGCGAAGGGAATACCTTTAAAGCTGACCCACCCAATGGCGTGTTGACATGGGTGGATGGCAATGATGTCAAAGAAGCAGAACTTTTAATAACGGATGCCAGGATTGGTTCAAATGGCGAAACGATTATTTATAAGGTAGCACTGGAAGCCGGTGATGCGGTTAAGGGTAGAATTGAGACGCCGTCTTTTTTTATTGACCCTTACCAGTGTATATGGCGTGTTGACACGGATGGAGTGCCGCATTGCCGATAATGGCAGCTCGTCGTCGCTCTCTCCAAAACCTATAGTGGAATGCTTGCTACGGATTTTACGGCAGATATCTTGAGTCGCTGTCCCGCTGTTGGACATGCCTATATCAACACCCATCTGCTTATTTATAAAAAGCGAAACTGTCCCTTAGTAAAATAGGTTGTTCGGCAACTCATGCAATGGTGGGCCCATTAGAACCTGGTCGCTTTAAATTTTTGCCATCAATACACGATGGAGAAATTTCCATAAGAAAGTCGAAGTTTAGCGACAGTAAAGTCGTTAGTCGGTTTAAAAAGCCGAGGCTGGCCAAAATTAATCGACCGCTCATTAGATTTTTAGGTCGCGGAGGAGGGCGAATAAAACAGTAATACCATGGCCCCGGTTTCGCTGCCTGCGGTATGCATTGCTGCCGGCGCCCTGATAATATATTCGCC
>CAWUXF010000028.1:0-12302 GCA_963926325.1 uncultured Luminiphilus sp.
ACCGAGCGACTGGCCACCAATGCTTCGCCGATGATAACGCTGGCGAGTCCAAGAACGATAATACCAATACCCATCTGTACATCGGCAAAGCCTTGGTATTGAGCGAGCAGCGCGCCACTGAGCGCAATCAGACCGTTGGAAATAGCCAAGCCTGTTATCGCTAGGGTCTGAGCACTGACGCCCAAAGCCTCGATCATTTGTGGATTGTCGCCAGAGGCGCGCATCGCAGAGCCCAGCTCGGTCTGGAAGAACCAGTAGATACTAACGCCGGCAATCACTACCAAAATTAGCATAGCGAGTAGCACGGAAAGATCGTGAACCGCCACCACCCATCCGGCGATATCAATGCTCTGCGCTGACCCGAAGAGCATTTGGCCCAGCTGATCTGCATAGCGCGTCAAAGAGTCGTCCGAGCTAATGGGTAAGTTGCTTCGATTCATGACGCGAAGATTCACCGAATACAAGGCCGTCATTGTAAGAATGCCGGCGAGCAACGGTTGAATGGAGAACTTAGTGGCCATAACACCCGTGACAAAACCGGCACCGACACCAGCAAGCACGGCTGCTATTGTCGCTGTTACGGGCCCGAAGCCCGACAGAATAAGCGCAGCGGCTACGGCACCACCCAGCGTGACAGATCCCTCGGCAGTAATATCGGGGATGTTAAATATCTTAAAACTAATGTACACCCCTAGTGCCAGTACGGCGAAGATCAAACCCAGTGTAAGGGCAGCAATAAGCAGATTCATGACGACATTCTCTCTATCTTCTCTCTTAAAGGGGGGACACTTAAGCAGCTATCAACGTCAAAATCTGCGCGGGTAAACGCACCAAATATCGAGTAATCATCGATTCCAAACGAGTGCATTTGGCACTTTTGGCGCAGGTACATCCTGATTAGTTACACCATTGGTGTCGAAGATTGCCTCTGCGCGTGCGCGCAGGTCCGCTGGAATGACCCATGTTTGCCGCATCCGATCTAGCGCGCTGAGATTGAGGCGAAGAACCGCTGGTGACCAGTTGATGATGGGGATAGTGGCGGGGTCGCGCCCCTCCAGTATATCGGCGGCCATCTGGCCTTGCTCAAAACCGACAGTGTAATAGCTTGCACCCAGCGCGATCAGCGCGCCGTGATCCGCAGCCGAGGGCATCGAGGAGATGACGGGTATCCCCGCTTGCGTTGCCGCTTTGATCATCACCGCCTGTGCTGTTGTCGTAGTGACATCGGTGCTGAGCCAAAGCACATCGATACCGCGAGATAACAAGGAATTAGTGACTTCACCAGCGCTGCTGGAATTTTCGGCGTTGCCCTCCATCAGTTCAAGACCCAGATCTTTCACAACTTCTCGGGCTAGCAGTGTAGACGCCTCCGAACTGGCCTCCGCCGGATTCCATACCAAGCCGATGTTACGAAGAGCGGGCTGGAGCTTGAGGGTAATTTCAAATAACTCTCGCACCGGCGAGTTGCTGCCAACACCTGCGAGATAGGGCGGGTGCTGCAACGGATAATCACGATTAGCGCCAACTCCGGCTTCAAACGGATTGGTCACGATGCCAAAGAGATGATTTTTAGGCGCAGGGCGAAGTCTATTGGCGGCAGCCACGGTCTGCATAGAGAGCGTAGATGACGTGATAATCAAGTCGAAATCGTCTCCAACAACAGCTTTGGCAATCGTATTTGCCGTTGCGAAATCGCCCTGAGCGTTGTAGCTGGTGAGGTCCATGCTACGGTCGGGCTCGTAGCCCCGCTGAGCAAGGGCATCCAATAAACCCTGAACGCCACTATCCAATGGTTCTATCGACGCATGCTGGACAAGCGCCACCTGGGGGAGGCGACCAGGCTGAGGCGCATCCGTGCGATAGCGCGCGCCCCGATCGGCGATCAGTAAAATCGATGATACCGCTACAATCGCAATAATACCGACTGACAGGCGCAGCAGTGATTGAACGATTTTACTTTGCTGTGTAGACATCGCCATGTAGTCAACTGAATAAGAAGTAAAAAGTATATGCCAAATACACGGTCTCATACTAGCGCCAAGTCGCTAGCTGATCGCTGAGTGACGAATGGGCGAGATGACTGATCAGTAAAGGGTGTTACAGCTCAACCATTACCCCTGGATGTGGTGAAAAACTGTTGGTCTTGGCTAGCCGTTGTTGTCCGGAGTCAGGCCGATCCAGTGAGCGGGCCATGAGCGACACAGTCCAAACTGGCCATGACTCGTTGGACGCAATTGACATGTTGATGAACCGATAAACAGATGAATTAACCCTCAACCGAGACAATGACCAAAGCCTGTCATTGCGACCAAACGCTATAGAAATAGGATGGATTAGACGCCGTTCGATAGCCCTTTGCAGGCGACTGCAGTAAAATTTTAGGGAATAAAGGCTGTTTTGCAGCATAAACTTTAAGCAGCGATTAAACCCTTAAAAAGGCAATAGGATAAAAACAATGGCCAATATGAGTCCAACAGGCGCCGCGGCGGCAGCAGTATCGGGCGATCAACAGCAGCGTCATCCGCTAGCCTTTGGCGTGATGACCAGCGTCTTTTTTATGTGGGGCTTTATTACTTGCCTCAATGACATCTTGATTCCTCATCTTAAGGGTTCATTCAATCTTAGCTATACCCAAGCTATGTTGATCCAGTTCTGTTTCTTTGGTGCCTATTTTATTTGCTCGATTCCTGCGGGCAAACTACTGCACCGTGTGGGCTATAAGCGCGGGGTCATTATAGGGCTCTGTATCGCGGGTGTTGGTGCGCTGATGTTCTATCCTGCGGCCGAGTATCAAACCTACGGTCTGTTCTTGGGGGCGCTATTTGTCTTAGCCTCAGGAATTACCCTGTTACAAGTTGCCGCTAATCCCTACGTCGTCGCGCTAGGTCCTCCGGCCACCAGCGCGAGCAGGCTTAACCTTGCGCAGGCGTTTAATTCTTTAGGGACTACAGTGGCTCCAATTATTGGTGGCGCACTGATTTTTACGGGACTGGAATCGGCTACTTCGGCTGCCGATGCCGAGTCGGTAAAAATGCCTTATGTCGGTCTCGCACTCGCGCTGATTGCGATTGCTGCTGTATTTAGCTTTATTAAAATGCCGACACTGAAGGATGCTGAGGAAGAGGATAAAGACGCAGCCACTTTGTCTGAAGCGCTAGCTAACCCGCACTTGTTTTATGGTGTTTTGGCTATTTTCTTGTACGTGGGTGGTGAGGTGGCCATCGGCAGCTTTCTGGTCAACTTCTTGGGGCAGTCGGATGTGGTTGGTTTAGCCGAGTCTTCTGCCGCTAACTATGTAGCGCTTTACTGGGGCGGTGCCATGGTGGGCCGATTCATAGGCTCAGCACTCATGACTCGCGTGGCGCCAGGCTTTTTACTGGGTATTCACGCAGCATTGGCGGTGTTACTCGTAGGCACAGCAGCCACCTCCAACGGAACTTTGGCCATGTATGCCATTCTCTCAGTTGGGCTGTGCAACTCGATAATGTTCCCCACTATATTTTCGTTGTCATTGCAGGGTTTGGGTCGGCTCGCAAGCGCTGGTTCCTCTTTGCTGTGTCTTGCCATCGTCGGTGGCGCACTGGTGCCACTATTACAAGGCGTTGTTGCGGATGCGGCAGGCTTACGGGTTGGGTTTATCATTCCAATTTTCTGCTACATCTATATTTTTTGGTACGGCCTAAAGGGCTCTAAAATAGCAGCTTCTTAAGCCTTGCTGGTCAATGGGCGTTGCGTATTTGCTGCGGGTGTAGACTCAGCAAATGCGAAGTGCCCGCGCCATATAGCAGGCGCATACAAAATCGTTTTCATTTATCCACGCAGAGTCATGCCGACAGGAATTAGTGGCTTTTAGATGCCTGGGTCGGTGGGCTCGCGACACAATCTCGCGGCACAATCTCGCGGCACAATCTCGCCGCACAATCTCGCCGCACAATGATGCGCTACATGTCGATGAATATTTGCAGAACTTTCTGCGCACGGGGCTTTGGCTAACGACGCGCTGATCGATCGTCCCGAGCTGGAGGGGGTTATTAATGGTTTGGGTAATCCGGCCAGTCAGCGACAGTGTCAGTAGACAATTTGGCATAGGCTGTGACAGGGTCTGCTATACACCGACCCGCGCATCTATGTGCTGACATAAAACGCTTGATCGATATTGCGTGTGTATTCAGCGCCGATTGGTGCAGCTGACCTGCAGATAATTACTATCTATTGTCAATATTCCGGCCCACGTTTTGGTAACATACTGTGTGTTCAATCAGCAACTTGCGGTAAGCTAGCTGCAAGCTAGCAAATGCTCCCTATCCCATTACTTTCAGAGAAAAGCACATCATGACAAATACTGCTTATATCTATGACGCCGTGCGTACGCCCCGAAGCAAGGGTAAAAGCACGGGTACACTCCACGAAGTTAAGCCGGTCGATCTTGGCGCTGGGTTACTGCGCGAACTACAGCAGCGCCATAACCTCGATACCAGCTACGTTGACGACGTTGTTATGGGCTGTGTCACACCAATAGGTGAGCAGGGCTCAGATGTCGCAAAAATGATTGTTCAGAATGCTGAGTGGGATGAATCGGTGCCCGGTGTCCAGCTTGACCGCTTTTGTGCTTCGGGCCTCGAAGCGGTGAACATCGCCGCACAGAAAGTGGCTTCTGGCTGGGAAGATTTAGTCGTTGCCGGCGGCATCGAATGTATGTCACGGGTGCCTATGGGTTCCAATGGCGGCGCGATGGGCTCCGACCCCGGATTTTCGCTGAAGACTGGATTTGTGCCTCAAGGCATTGGCGCCGACATGATCGCCACGCTCGACGGATATAGTCGCGAAGATGTTGACGCGTTTGCGATGGAGTCTCAGCGTCGTGCCGCGCATGCACGTGACAGTGGCTGGTTCGATCAATCGGTCATACCAGTGCGCGACAGCAATGGTGTGATGATTCTTGAACGAGACGATTTCATTAAGCCCGCAACAACGATGGCTGGGTTGGCAGGCTTAAAGGCGTCCTTCGCTGTCCCTGGCGGCTTTGGTTTTGATGACATTATTCTCGCTAAATATAACGATTACGACAAAGTGCACCATGTTCATACACCGGGTAATTCGTCAGGTATCGTCGACGGTGCGTCTGCCGTACTGATCGGCAGTGAGAAGGCGGGTAAAGATCTCGGCTTAACACCGCGTGGACGCATTGTGGCCACCGCTGTGCTAGCAACTGATCCAATCATTATGTTGACGGGCCCGGGCCCTGCGGCTTTTAAAGCGCTCAAGAAAGCGGGTTTAACCGTCGCAGACATCGACCTTTGGGAAATCAACGAAGCGTTTGCATCGGTTGCGCTGCGCTATATGAAAGACCTCGGGGTTGACCATTCGATTACCAATGTTAACGGTGGCTCCATTGCTATGGGTCATCCCCTTGGTGCAACCGGTGGCTGTCTTGTCGGCGTAATGCTTGATGAGCTAGAACGCCGCGGCGCCAAGCGTGCCATGTTGTCGCTCTGTGTCGGTGGTGGCATGGGTATTTCTACAATCATCGAGCGCGTCTGAGCCTCACTGCGAATAAGGAATAGAAGATTATTATGAGCGGATTTAATTACGAAAAAGACGCGGATGGCATCGTCACCGTCACTATGGATATGAATGGGCCGGTTAATTCTATGAGCCCCGAGTTTTTGCCTCTGCTCGCTGACTTAGTCGAAAAGTTAGAAGCTGAAGCGGACCTCACTGGTGTCGTTATCACGTCGGCTAAGTCTACTTTCTTTGCCGGTGGTGATTTGAACACGCTATCTCAGGTGACGCAGGCGGAAGCGGAAGAATTCTTTGAAGGCGTCGAAGCCGTAAAAGCTGAGTTCCGTCGTTTAGAAAAATTACCCGTACCCGTTGTTGCCGCAATTAATGGTGCTGCACTCGGCGGTGGACTTGAGCTGACCTTTGCGTGTAACTACCGACTAGCAGTTGACAGTAAAGCCGTACAGCTCGGATTGCCCGAGGTAACTTTGGGTTTGCTTCCTGGTGGCGGCGGCGTTGTGAAGATGGTTTATTTGTTAGGCCTTATGGCCAGCAATGAATTCTTAATGGAAGGCAAGCGTGTTAGTGCGAATGCAGCATTAGATGCGGGCTTTATCCACGAGACAGTGGCTGATCAAGGGGCTTTGTTACCGCGCGCCAAAGCTTGGATTTTAGAGAATAAAGACAACGCTGCTGCGGCGATACAACCTTGGGATACCAAGGGCTACAAAATTCCCGGCGGCAATGCCAACAACCCGGCGGTTGCACAGATGATCCAGATCGGCGCGCCAATGTTACGCCAAAAAACTCGCGGTCTATTACCTGCACCCGAGACCATTCTCGATGTGGCCGTCTCGGCGCTGCGGGTTGATTTTGAAACCGCCATGCGGATCGAGAGTCGTGGTTTGACCATGCTTGCGTGTACACCACAAGCCAAAAATATGATCAACACCTTCTTCTTCCAGATGAACAAGGTGAATGGGGGCGCTTCTCGTCCTAAAGATGTACCGCCACAAAAGACGACCAAAGTGGGCGTGCTCGGTGCCGGTATGATGGGCCAAGGTATTGCTTATGTGTCGGCGATGGCAGGTATTCAGGTAGTGCTCAAAGACATTTCGCAGGCAGGTGCCGATAAAGGTAAGCAGTACGCTGAGAAGCTGCTGGCTAAGCGGGTCGCTAAGGGTCGGATGAGCCAGGAGAAAATGGATGGAGTGCTGAGTCTAATCCATCCAACTGCGGTGAATGAAGATCTGCAAGGCTGTGATTTGATCATCGAAGCGGTATTTGAGAACGTTAAACTCAAGCATGAAATTACTAAAGAGCTTGAGCCGTATTTGGCAGAGGGTGGTATTTGGGGTTCGAATACGTCGACACTGCCTATTTCTATGCTCTCCGAAGCGAGTGCGAATGCCGAGAATTTCATTGGCATCCACTTCTTTTCACCCGTAGACAAAATGCCTTTGGTAGAAATTATTTGTGGCGAAAAAACCGGTGATATCGCTTTGGCGAAGGCCTTTGATTACACCCGACAAATCCGCAAAACGCCAATTGTGGTCAACGACTCACTGGGGTTCTTCACTTCTCGAACCTTCGGCACCTACCTAGAAGAGGGTGCGCGCTTGGTAATGGAAGGTCTTAACCCCATCAAGATTGATAACCTCGGTAAAGCCATTGGCATGCCTGTTGGTCCGTTGACAGTCCACGACGAAGTCAGCCAAGAACTTTCTCGTAAAGCACAGGAGACCTGGGCCGATTTGGGTTTTGAAGATCAATTTGCGGACCAAAGTGAATTCCGTGACATTGTTGCTTGGATGGTTAATGAAAATGGTCGTGGCGGCCGTCATCATGGCGGTGGTTACTACACCTACGGCGAAGATGGCAGCAAAACGATTTGGCCCGGTATCATTGATAAATTTCACAACGCCGATGTGTCGCTGCCCGACGAAGACATCAAAGACCGATTGCTGTTCCGTCAGGTGATCGAAGCCTTAAAGTGCCTCGAGACTAATGTGCTACGAAGCGTGGCTGACGGCAACATTGGCTCTATTATGGGCATTGGTGCGCCGGTATGGACGGGTGGTTTGATCCAGTTCGTGAACACCTACGGGCTCGAACGCTTTATCGCACGCTGTGACGAATTGGCGGCCAACTATGGAGAGCGTTTTAAAGCGCCGGCCATAGTGGCTGAAAAGTGTGCCGCAGGTGAGTTGTTTGTTTGATCGTTAATCCACATAACTAAGTGGCTGTAATAACAACCGAAAAGTGCGTCTTTGTCGCTTTTCGGTTGTTTTATTTAACGGGGTACATTTTACGTTCTGACATGTCATGATGCCTCCGTCATGACCCATGACGGAGGCTATTATGTGTGGGCGTTACACGCTGTCTTTATCCAAGCGGTCAGAGCTAAAAGCGGCAGACTTACAGGTTGTTGATCGTTTTAATATCGCTCCGCAAAGTAATGTGGTGGTCTATAACAACGACCGCCAGATCCAGCAGATGCGCTGGGATTACTCACCGCCTTGGGCGCAAAAGCCGCTACACTTAAGTAATGCACGTTCCGAAACCCTACGTGAAAAACCCGCATTTCGCGGTGCGCTTCGGTGTGTTTTTCTAGCCGATGGCTGGTATGAATGGCGGCAGCAGGGCAAAGGAAAAACCCCCTATTACCACCATGCAAACGGTGAACTGCTTTACTTTGCCGGGATCTATAATCAGCAGAGTGGCTGTGCAATTGTCACTCGAGATGCACGCGAAAACATTGCCTTTGTACATCATCGACAGCCCGTGCTGTTGGAATCGCGGGCTGTCGATCCTTGGCTAGAAGGGCACGACTTATTCGCGAGCGCGACGACCCAGCGCATTGAGTGCCATCCCGTTAGCATCGCGGTTAATAAGCCGAGTAACGATTACGCCGACTTAGTAACACCAGTGGAAGTGCCGCGTGCGGTTAATAAGCCCGTTGCTTATTCGGCGAAGCCGGGACGTGTACGTTCGGCTGACAAGCCGCAGCAAGTGAGTATTCAAAAAGATCTGCCGGTGAGACTAACCGCCACTACCCCGGCGGCGGCAAAATCGACTGTGCCAGACAAGACTACGGACTTCAGTGATGCGCTGAAGCCCGGACAGTCGGGGGATTTATTCGACTAATACTTGGGCAGCTGGGCTGCCCATTGGCCAGTCAAAGCAGTCGCTGTCTTTATGGTGCCCAAATTCGTAAGTCGACGCTACTTCTGAGCTACTGTGCCGCTGCACCACGCGCACGCATCTGCAACATTTGTTGCATCTGTTGCATCATTTTATCGATGGTAAAACTTGCGGTTGGCTGGCGTGGTGGGTATTCGCGGAAGGTACTTAACCACTTGCCTACCTCTTGCTGTACCGGCACAAACAGCCATAACTGATCGGCGAAAAAACGCGAGTAAAGTGCCGAGTCAAGCGAGACCTCGTAGGGGTCGCTGCGCAGATGCACAATACGTGGGAAATTCACTCTCTCACGTGGTCCCGACCAGCCCTCTGGCATCAACGCAAAGTGGATTTTCCAGTCGCCCCATCGCAGGGCATTAAAATTGCCATTGTCATCGAAGTAGAACAACTCATTGCGGTTACCTGCGCCGTTACCCGCCAGAAGCGCGGTTTGGTCGTAGCCATCTAGGTGAACCCGATATGATTTACCCCCAGCACTATGACCTTCGAGAAGCTTAGTCGTAATGTCGGGCTCTCCGGCCGCGGTTAACAGTGTGGGCAGCCAATCCAGATGAGAAAATATGTCGTTGATAACTCGGCCGGGCTCGACCACACCGGGCCAACGAATCATGGCTGGCACCCGGAATCCACCTTCCCAAGTAGAACCCTTTTCACCGCGAAAAGGCTCGACGCCACCGTCGGGGTAGGTATTTGTCTGCGAGCCATTGTCGGTGGAATACACCACAATTGTATTGTCGCTAATCTCTAGCTGGTCTAGCTTATCTAGCAGCTGGCCCACATGGTAGTCGTGTTCCATCAGCCCGTCCGCATAGAGGCCGTAGCCAGACTTTCCTTCCCACTCAGGGGAGAGTCGGGTCCAGACATGCATTCGCGTGGCGTTGAACCAGACAAAAAACGGTTTGTCTTCTTTGTGGGACTTGTCGATAAACTTCAGCGCGGCATCTGTAAATTCCTGATCGACGGTTTCCATTCGCTTGCGAGTTAACGGCCCAGTATCTTCTATCTTGCCATCGGCGTAGGAATGGATAACACCACGTGGGGCAAAGCGTTCGTGAAATGCGGGGTCTTTCGGATAAAAATAGGTCTCGGGCTCTTCTTCCGCGTTCAGATGGTACAGATTGCCAAAGAACTCATCAAAGCCATGATTGCTCGGTAGAAACTCGTCCTTGTCACCGAGGTGGTTTTTGCCAAACTGACCGGTGGCGTAACCTTGGGGTTTTAGTAATTCAGCCAATGTGGGGTCTTCGGCACGTAGGCCGCTGTCTGCGCCTGGTAGGCCGACCTTTAACAGGCCTGTGCGCAATGGGTGCTGACCGGTGATAAACGCCGAGCGCCCAGCGGTGCAACTCTGCTCACCATAGTAATCGGTGAACATAGCGCCCTCTTGGGCGATGCGGTCTATATTAGGTGTACTGCCGCCGAGCATACCCCGATGATAGGCGCTCAGATTAGACCAGCCGACATCGTCACCCCAGATCACTAGAATATTGGGCTTATCAGCTGCCTGAGTTGTGGTGATGGTCGCCAGAAAAAGCAGGCAGGTGAACAAAGCGCGCATAAGTTACCCCAATGATTGATGATTAGATTATGCCGCGTATCTAACAAGCATGTCATGCATTGACGGGAGGAAACTTGCTAAAGGAACGATGTAGTTTAGCGACTGTGAAATAATTCCCGCACTCGCAGGTGGGTCCGGTAAGGGCGTTGGTTTACAGATCTAATAAAAAGATGAGCGGGTAGAAAAGTAGCTACTAATTCAAGTTTCAATCAGTCTGTAATGATGAATACCGGGCGGACTAGCAAGCTATTTAGCTAGCCGGTAACAGGCACCAGCTACTTGTCGCTAGACGCAAGCCGTCTACTATTTCGCGTACGATAGTTACCACTTAATCAATAGCAGCTTAATCAATAGCAGCGTGACGTCTTTATATTGATTTTTGTTGGCGTCAAAACCGACCTGCAGCGTTATCTGCATGACGCCCCTAGCGGGGCGTTGATTAGGTTTACCAAAGCGCGACCGGATTAATCATCATTTGAACGGCTCCCTTGAGTCGGGCCTGTCCCAAAACAAACATGAACTCACGCACTGACGCCTGCGCGAGATGACCGGTATTCATTGTTTCCAGAATGAAAATGCCGTTTTGTTTCAAAAAAATCACATGATCGTAAAATATTTTGTCACCGCTAATAGCGGGCACTGCACCCACTGCCCAAGTATCCGCGCCGACTGCCATTGGCTTTAACGAAGCCAAATAAGATGCTGCAGCGTTAGTAATGCCGGGGTTGGTGCGCGCCCACTCTTGCGGTGCGATATCGAGCTGGGCATCCGTCCAGCCGGTATGCAGCAGTATGACATCACCTTCGTTGACGATCACGGCCTGCGCCTTCATGGCTGCCTTCAAATCGTCCGGCGTAATGGGTTGCCCCGCTGACATTGCGTTGACGCCAAAGTATTTTGCCATATTGATCAACACCCCCCGTGCAACCATCGGTGGTACTTTGCTGATATCCAGTTTGGTTAAACCGGTAATGGGCGATATGTCTTTGCCCGCATTACAGTTATAAAACATCCCTGATTCGCCCATATGTCCAAGGCCATCTAGCTGCGGCCCCACGCCTAACCACATCTGCACAAGATCATCGTTTGAAGCGGCATCCCAGCCAAATAGTGTTGTGGTGTCGGTGACGAAATGTTGGCCAGGTTGTACCACCTGCAGCTGCACGCTGCGCGGAGGATACGCCGGCATGCCGGGCTTGATTACAATGCCCAGCGGATGCGTTTTGCCTTCTTTAATGAGATTGGCCGCGGCAATAACACGCTCAGGACTCATTCTATTGGTGGCGCCGATCTCGTCATCAATGCCCCATATAGAGGGCTCGCAGTTTTCGGCTTGTGCGATCAGGGGGAGTAGTGAAATGAGGACGGCAGCTATTGTGACTACACGCATTATTTTCTCCTTGTCAGATTTTCTGAGTGGGTTTGATGCCAATATGAATACTCAGGATCAATAAATTAGCGATTTAGGTTATGGCGATCCATTTTCGGGTCCCAGACCATTTAAATTGGTCATTGCACCGATGTTAACAGCGTCTGCGAGTGCCGAGAGATCTACATTATTTTTTGGCGCCTATTTGTTTGGCGGTGCCATATTCAGTAGCGTCCATAGACATTCAGTCAGCGCATGGCTTAAGTCGTCTCGTCAATGGCCTCGAGTTCTTTGTTGAGTTGTTGCGCCGACGCAGCTCTCGGTTTAGCAAACCCTGCAATGCCTAGATAAATAACGGGCGTCAGATACAGGGTAAATAAGGTCGCTAAGCCTAGTCCACCAAACACCACCCAACCGACGGCGGAGCGTGCTTCCGCCCCGGGTCCGCTGGCAATAATCAGCGGTAGAGCGCCGAGCACCGTGGATATCAAGGTCATAGCGATAGGTCGCAAACGCACGTCGGCGGCAGTGATAATCGCATCGCGAACCGAGGCGCCCTGATCGCGTTCCTGATCGGCAAACTCCACTAATAAAATGCCGTTTTTCGCGATCAAGCCAATCAGCATTACCAACCCCACTTGCGAATAGATGTTGAGTGAAGTGCCGGTG
>CAWUXF010000029.1:0-37252 GCA_963926325.1 uncultured Luminiphilus sp.
CTTGGCCTGCGGTACCAAAGGCTTCATTTCGCGCTATGACAATGTCGCGCATGGCGACGATGGTCTCGGCGAGAAATTTGCGCGGGTCAAATTCGGCGGGATTCTGCGCCAAATAGCGACGCACGGCGCCGGTTGACGCCAGGCGTAGGTCGGTGTCGATGTTGATTTTACGCACCCCGTGTTTGATGCCCTCAACCACCTGTTCAACTGGCACGCCATAGGTTTCTGGAATTGCACCGCCGAATTCGTTAATAATCGCAAGCCATTCCTGGGGTACTGCCGAGGACCCATGCATCACTAAATGCGTGTTGGGAATACGCGCATGAATGTCTTTAATCCGATCGATCGCTAAGATGTCACCGGTCGGCGGTCGGGTAAATTTGTAAGCACCGTGGCTTGTGCCGCAGGCAATGGCCAGTGCGTCGACGCCGGTATCAGCAACAAATTGAGCCGCTTCTTCTGGATCGGTGAGCATTTGATCGTGAGTCAGCTTACCAACAGCGCCAATACCATCTTCTTCACCTGCTTCACCGGTCTCTAGCGACCCTAAACAGCCAATTTCGCCCTCTACCGAAACGCCACAGGCATGCGCCATCTGGACTACGGTTCGGGTAACGTGGGCGTTGTAGTCGTAGTCAGTAGGTGTTTTGCCATCTTCACCCAGCGAGCCATCCATCATCACAGAGCTGAACCCCAATTGAATGGAGCGCTGGCATATCGCTGCTGAGGTGCCATGATCCTGATGAATAACGACGGGGATATGGGGGAATTCTTCAATCGCCGCGGCCATCATGGCGCGTATGAAGGGCGCACCTGCGTACTTACGAGCGCCCGCGCTCGCCTGCATGATCACCGGTGAGTTGGTGATGTCAGCCGCTTCCATAATGGCGCGAGTCTGTTCAAGATTGTTGACGTTAAATGCAGGTACACCGTAGCCATGCTCTGCGGCGTGGTCTAAGAGTTGTCGCAAACTGATGAGTGCCATGTCGGCCTCCTGTTAGCCAAAAATAAGTGTTGTTAATCTCTGCCAGCCCGCTGGCGGCAATTTATTCCTTTATGCGTCGTGTGCGCGAGTATTGAGCATTGCCACGGCGGGTAAAATCTTGCCCTCTACATATTCCAAAAATGCGCCGCCACCAGTCGAAATATACGACACCTGATCGGCGATATGGTATTTGTCGATTGCCGCCAAGGTGTCACCACCTCCCGCCAGAGAGAACCCCTCGCTGCTAGCGACTGCCTCTGCCAGTGCTCTGGTGCCGCTTTCAAAGGCGTCAAATTCAAACACACCGACTGGTCCGTTCCACAAGATGGTGCCTGCGTTGCGGATTTGATCGGCGATCGCCGCCGCCGATTGTGGGCCAATATCTAAAATCATGTCATCTTCTGCCACTTCTGCGGCCAATATAACTTGCCCAGTCGCGAATTCGTTAAATTCTTTGGCCACGACCACGTCGATGGGCAGCGGTATCGATGTTTTGTCCATCAAAGCGCGCGCAGTGTCGAGTAAATCGTGCTCACACAATGATTTTCCCACAGGATACCCCGCGGCTGCCAAGAAGGTATTGGCAATGCCGCCGCCCACTACCAGGCTATCGCATTTGTCCGCAAGTTGCTCAAGCACTGCTAGCTTGGTTGATACCTTAGATCCACCAACAATCGCAATCATGGGGCGCGCCGGTGCGGCCAGCGCATGCTTCAGCGCGTCAAGCTCGGCGGCCAGCAGTGGCCCTGCACACGCAATGGGGGCGAACTTAGCAACACCATGGGTTGATGCCTGAGCTCGGTGAGCGGTGCCAAATGCATCCATTACAAATACATCGCACAGCGCTGCATATTGCCTAGCTAACGTTTCATCGTCTTTTTTCTCGCCTGCGTTAAAGCGTACATTTTCTAAAAGTACGACTTGACCTGGCGTTGCTGATGCCTGCTGCCACGCGCGCTCAAGGAACACTGGCTGACCGAGTAACTCGCCGAGTCGCACAGCGACAGGCGCCATGGAGTGAGTATCGTCAATTTGTCCCTCTTCAGGGCGGCCTAAATGTGACATCACCATAACGGCTGCGCCCGCTGCAAGGGCCGCGCGGATCGTGGGTATGGCGGCCACTAAACGTGCATCGCTAGTGACCATGCCGCGTGTGATGGGCGCGTTGAGGTCTTCGCGAATCAGAATTCGCTTGCCAGCAAGATCGAGGTCAGTCATTAGCTTCATGGGTTTCCTCTTTGGCTAACGAGATAGGGGCGCCGCTGTGAGGCGCGCATTAGGGGGTTGCAGTTCATGTAGGTGCATGGCGATATCGAGCAGTCGGTTCGCATAGGCCCACTCGTTGTCAAACCAAATCAATACCTTTACCAGTTTGTCACCACTGACCTGGGTTTGGCTGGCGTCGACAATACTCGAGCAGGATTCCCGCGCAAAATCGCAGGAGGCCAGCGGCTCTGTGGTGAAGCCTAAAATACCTGTCAGCGATCCAGATGCCGCCTCAGCGAGTACCGCATTGACCACGCTTTGACTGCAGGGTTTGTGTGTCACTAGCGCAAGATCGATCGCCGATACGTTCAATGTGGGCACGCGCAGCGCCTGCGCGGTGAATTTCTCTGCCAGTGCAGGCAGAATGCGCGTAATACCCACCGCTAAGCCCGTGTCGACTGGAATAATGGAGTTAAAGGCGGCGCGCGTTTTGCGTAAATCTGTATTGTGATAAGCGTCGAGTACGGGTTGGTCGTTCATCGCCGAATGGATTGTAGTCATCGTGCCGACATCAATACCAAATGCTTTATCAAGTACCGATAGGACTGGAATAATAGCGTTAGTGGTACACGAGCCTGCGGACACGATCTTTGACTCGCTGGTGAGTAGCTGCTGGTTGATGCCCCAGACAATAGTGGCATCCACATCTGCTGCTGCGGGTTGCGAAAAAAGTACCCGTTGCGCACCGGCATCTAAGTGGCCCATAGCGGTGGCCCGATCACTGAACGAGCCTGTACATTCAAGCACTAGGTCTATATCGAGTTGCTGCCAGGGCAAGCCAGTGATCCCGCTCTGTCTGAGCAGTGCAATCTCTGACCCGTTGACGGTGAGGCTCTCGTCACCACTGGTGATAACGCCTGGAAACCGGCCGTGGGTTGAGTCAAAGCGCGCTAAATGCGCGACAGTGGCGGGGTCTGCGATCTCGTTAATCGCAGCTAAGCAGAGGCATTTTTGTGCGTCGGCACGCTCTTCGAGCACACGAAATACTGTGCGCCCGATACGCCCAAAGCCGTTGATGGCAATGCGGGTTTTCAATCGAAAATCACGTCCTCTACCGCGGCAACGACGTTCTCTACCGTGAAGCCAAACGCCTTCATTAATTCATTGGCGGGTGCCGACTCGCCATAGGTGGTCATACCTACAACGCGCCCATCTAGGCCGACAAATTTATACCAATAATCTGCATGTCCCGCTTCAACTGCCACACGCGCAAGCACGTCGCTAGGCAATACCGATTCTCGATAGGCGGCGTCTTGCTGGCCGAAAATTTCGGCACACGGCATGGATACAACCCGAATTCCGCGTCCTTTTTTGGTCAGTTCGGCAGCCGCTGAAACGGCCAGGCCTATCTCCGATCCCGTCGCAATGATGATGGCATCGAGTTTGCCCACTTCAGCATCTAAAACGTAAGCACCGCGAGCGATATCAGCTATTTGTGCTGCATCTCGCGCTTGGTGAGGTAGGTTCTGACGCGAAAAAATGAGCGCCGATGGCCCATCGGTACGCAGGACTGCCTGCTTCCATGCGACGGCTGATTCGACCGCATCACAGGGTCGCCAGGTATTTAAGTTGGGTGTGGTGCGCAGGTTGGTCAGCTGCTCTACCGGCTGATGCGTTGGGCCGTCTTCACCTAGGCCAATCGAGTCGTGGGTATACACAAATAGCGTACGCTGACGCATCAGCGCAGCCATACGGATGGCATTGCGGGCATATTCCATAAACATGAGGAAGGTTGCGCCGTAGGGAATAAATCCGCCGTGCAGAGCAATGCCATTCATCATCGCCGACATGCCAAATTCACGCACGCCGTAATAGACATAGTTACCCGTTGAATCCTCGGCGCTGATCCCCTTTGAGCCCGACCAGAGCGTCAGGTTAGAGCCGGCTAGGTCCGCCGAGCCGCCGAGCAGTTCGGGTAGCAGTGGGCCGAGCGCGTTAATCGTTTCTTGCGATGCTTTGCGTGACGCGATGCTGGCGCCCTTTTCTGCACATGCTGCAATATATGCGTCGATATTGTCGATAAAGTCGCTGGGTAATTCACCTTTTAAGCGGCGCTCAAGTTCCATCGCTTCAGTGGGAAAGCTGACGCGATATTCGGCAAAGCGCTGCTGCCACTCGACTTCGTTCGCGGCACCAGTGGTGCGTGCATCCCACCCGGCGTAGATGTCGTCGGGGATCTCAAATGCCGGATGAGGCCAGCCAAGCGCTTCGCGGGTTGCCGCGATCTCATCATCACCTAGCGGCGCGCCGTGGCAGGATTCACTGCCCTGTTTGTTAGGGCTGCCCTTGCCAATGACGGTTTTGCAGCAAATTAGCGTCGGTTTGTCGGTTTCGGCACGCGCGTTCGCAATCGCCGCCTGAATCGCTGCCGGGTCATGGCCGTCGACATTGGCGATGACCTGCCAGCCATAGGACTCAAAGCGTGCCGGGGTGTCGTCGGTAAACCAGCCTTCAACATGTCCATCGATCGAAATACCGTTGTCGTCATAAAAAGCGACAAGTTTGCCCAGGCCCAAGGTGCCCGCCAGCGAGCAAACCTCGTGAGAAATGCCTTCCATCAGGCAGCCATCACCTAAAAATACCCAGGTACGGTGGTCAATAATGTTGTGCCCGTCACGATTAAATTGCGCAGCCAAAACTTTTTCGGCAAGCGCCATACCCACTGCGTTGGCAACGCCTTGGCCCAACGGGCCTGTTGTTGTTTCAACGCCAGGCGCGTAGCCATACTCTGGGTGGCCGGGGGTCTTTGAGTGTAACTGACGGAAGTTTTTCAGCTCTTCGATGGGCAGGTCGTAGCCAGTGAGGTGCAACAGCGAATAAATCAGCATAGAGCCGTGCCCATTACTGAGGACAAATCGGTCGCGGTCGGCCCAATCTGGATTGCTTGGATTGTGTTTTAGATGCTCGTTCCACAGGACTTCGGCGATATCGGCCATGCCCATCGGCGCGCCGGGATGACCACTTTTAGCCGCTTGTACGGCATCCATACTTAACGCGCGAATGGCGTTGGCAAGTTCAATACGGGCGGGCATTTTTACTCCAAGCTAGGCGGAATTTACGAATGGGTATTGTCCGTGAAGCCGGCGCTCCTCGCAAACCTATTGCGTGCTTCTGGTGCAATAATGCGACTTTATCTGTGCTTTTCTCATCACGCCTGACCTTTTCTTTCGTTTTTATGGTGCGCGACAAGCGCAGTGAAAAGCGGCAATTGATTGACCGCTGAGCTGTACCGCGTTGCAGTCGGGGTGATCGATTGGCAATGTTGTTCAAAGTTGGCGTTGTAGCGCCATGACGACAAGCCCCAAAAGGCATAAGATGCGCGCTTGCCAACGAAAATCAGCGAGCCATGCCCGAGTCATATATCAAACGTATTTTAAATGCCCGTGTCTACGACGTCGCGCGGGAAACACCGGTTGAGCGGGCGCCACTGATATCGCGTCGTCTCGATAATGAGATCTGGTTGAAACGTGAAGACCTTCAGCCGATTTTCTCGTTCAAATGTCGCGGTGCCTACAACAAAATGGCAAATATGAGTGCGGCAGTCCTCGAAAAAGGTGTTGTGGCTGCCTCTGCGGGTAACCATGCGCAAGGGGTTGCGCTGGCCGCACAGAAGCTGGGAGTCACGGCTAAAATTGTCATGCCTGTGACCACACCTGCGATAAAAGTCGATGCGGTGCGGAGCCGCGGTGCGACGGTTGTCTTGTTCGGCGACACGTTTGATGAGGCTGCCGAGAAGGCGCATGAGCTGGTCGATACCGATGGTATGACTTACCTGCCGCCTTTTGATGACCCTGATGTGATTGCAGGTCAGGGCACGGTGGCTATGGAATTGGCGCGTCAATGCGGTAAGCCGCTGGATTATGTATTTGTACCTTGCGGCGGCGGCGGTTTGCTTGCAGGTATGGCGGCATATCTAAAGTATGTCTGGCCTGAAACAAAAGTGATTGGTGTTGAGCCAGAAGATGCCGCTTGTGCCCAGGCGGCGTTGATAAAAGGTCGTCGAGTGAAGCTGAAGGAGGTGGGTTTATTCGCCGATGGTTGTGCCGTGCAGCAAGTTGGCAAGGAGACGTTTAGAGTGATTCGTGAGTCGGTTCACGACATTATTACCGCCTCTACCGATGAAATTTGTGCGGCAGTTAAAGATATTTTCGAAGATACCCGCGCCATTGCCGAACCCGCGGGAGCGCTGGCTGTAGCGGGCATGAAAAAGTATGCGTTAGCGCATAACTTGCAAGGCACCTCGATGCTGGCGGTGGTCAGTGGTGCCAATATGAATTTTGATCGGCTGCGCTATATTTCTGAGCGTACAGAAATTGGTGAGCGTCGCGAGGCGGTTATCAGCGTGACGATTCCCGAGCGCGCTGGCGCATTTAAGAAGTTTTGTTCGGCGCTGGGTAAGCGCAATATCACCGAGTTTAACTATCGCTACGAAGATGCCGAGCAGGCTCGGGTTTTTGTGGGTTTGACAGTCGCACCGAACAGTGATGATTTGCAGCAACTGAGCGCTCGACTGATGAATTCGGGTTACGCGGTATCTGATTTTACTGATAACGAGACCGCCATACTTCATGTGCGCCATATGGTGGGTAGTCGCGCGCCCGCATCGCTGGCTGACGAGATGGTATTCCGCGTGGAGTTTCCCGAGCGGCCTGGTGCGCTGCTTAAGTTCTTAGACGCGCTTGGCACAGACTTTAGTATCTCTATGTTCCATTATCGTAACCATGGCGCCGCTTATGGCCGCGTTTTGGTCGGTCTTCAGGTTCCGGCAGGTAAGCGCACCGCATTGCGTTCAGCCGTTGCCAGTGTCGGCTACCGTTATTGGGAAGAAACTGAGAATGAGGCCTATCAACAGTACCTTCGCAGCCACTGAGCGCGATTGTTTCGCCCAATGCAATGCAAAATACAATGCGCCGTACTGTTGCTATTCTGTCGTTTTTTGGTAATTTTCACAGCCAGAAGATATTGGAGAGTTACTGCGCTCTGTGCTTCATGCCCAACCTGCTGAAATTACGCGTTATATTTAGGGGGGGGTATGCTCCCGGCTGTTGGGCCGGTTATACACAATAGAGTGCGCAGTTTTAGCGATGCGTAAACAACCAGATGTATTATTAATTGCCGTGCTGGTGGTCATCATTGGCATTGTGTCGACTGGCTTTGGCAATGAGCCAGAGCAGCCGTCGATGGCGTTGCAGCAGGCGGGTACTTTGGTACGCTAAATCGGCTGCTCGCAATTGGGCGCGGATTGTACCTTCAAGTGGTAACCGGCGTTAAAACCTGTGAATGCCTACTTCCGTGACCATGCATTGCAGGGTGATATCGTGATCTTCTCTCGGCAACTCGAGCACCATTTGTGCTTGGTAGCCTATGCCGCAACGGAAGCCGCTAGCGCTCACTAGTGCGCGATCATAAAAACCGCCGCCATAGCCCAATCGCAAACCGGCTACATCGCAGCCCAACAGCGGTACTAGAAAAAAATCGATTTTATTGGCTGCGACCACTGCTGCTGCTGCCGTCGGCTGTGTGATGCCGGCGAGTGAGGTCTCGAGGGGTTCGCCCGCGCGCCAATCACAAAAGGATATCAGTCCTGTTCCCACTATGCGGGGATAGACTACGCGCTTGTGGTCACGCAGGGCTGCGGCTGATGCCGGATTAGCGTCGAGCTCGTCTCCGATGCTGCGGTAGGTGGCAATACACTGCGCTTGTTGCCATTCGGGCATCGCGGTTAACGTCGCTGCGACTGACTGCGCGGCCTCAACACGAGCGCTGTCGGCGCACTGCTGTCGTATCGTGCGTAATTGCTGGCGCCATTGTTGCTTATTAACTGTTGCCGGCATAAGCCCTATCACTTAGCTAGATTCAAATTTTTTAATCATCAAACAGGCGCAGGCGCGCATTGCCTCGCTGAGGTGGACATGTTGTGGGTGTAAAACACCCAGCGTACCGCTGACAGTGTCGCCCTTGAACCCTGAGGCTCAAGGTGGAGACCCTCTCGTTGCATCAGGCTTTCCGATCGAGACGGACTTGCACACCAACAACGAATGAAGATCCCCGGGTATTGCATTATCGGCTCGAGGACTGACTGTCTGGCGCATACGCCAGGATGGTTAAAGTATAGCGGAACTGTTTGGCCTTTAACGAGCTCTTTTAATCATCCGCACGCAGATTTAATTAATTTCGAGTTGCCGCAGCTGATAGAGGGCTTCGTCTAGCGAGTGGTTGAGCGATTTTAAGCGATCTTCCTGGTCGTCTAGCGCTACTGAAGGTGCGCCCGTGCGCAGCGCCTGCACCTCGTGACTCATATTCAATGCCGCCATGATGGCGACGCGTTCGAGCCCGATGACTTTGCCGGTGGCACGAATGTCGCGCATTGCTTGGTCGAGATGTTGCGCAGCGGACAGTAATGCAGCTTCTTGGTCTGGCGGGCAGGCTACTTGGTAAGCCTTATCGAGAATTTCGACGCTAACAGTCGGTTTACGGCTCACGATCCGTTCTCAATTTTGCGAAGACGTTCTAAGGTATGTTGAACATGCTCACCGGCAAGATGCTGTTTTTCTAACAGTTCTCGGCGCTCCCGCTGTAATTCGGCAGTTCGAAGCTTAAGTTGACGGTTCTCGCGATTGAGCTCTTTGCTGAGCGCAATCAGATCTGCAACCTTACCTTCTAGTATTTGGATGAGTTTCTCGGCCACGAGCGCTACACTGTGCTATTGAATCAACATTACTATAGGGCTGACACTTGAGTCGGTCAATGACAAAACTCTATATAATTCAAAGCGCTGTCCCTACTTTCGGAGAATGACTTGAAGTTCAACATAAACCGGACCCCCAAGGAGCCATTGTGCTGCTAGATTCGCTAGGTGATTTTGAAGACATGCCGCCATGGAGTGAGGCAGCGGACCAGCTGCTAAACGCCGGGCTGACCATTAACCCGTCCACACTGCATGGTGCCATAGTGGGCCTGCTAAGCGCGGGTTTTGATCCGGACGCCGACAACGCCATAGTTACTTTAGAGAAAGCATTAGCCGTAGATCTGCAGGGCGACTTGGTCGATTTTGTTACCCGCATTTTGCGTGCAACACTTTCGGCTATTCTCGACTCAGACTACGCTTTTCATCCCCTTTTACCCGATGATGACGATGAATTTGACGAGCGCGTTGCCTCGACATCAGATTGGGCGTCTGGGTTTTTGACGGGCTTCACTCAGGCGGTATCGGCTACCGCTAACGCAGATGCTACGGTGCCGCCTGATACTGCAGAAGCGCTGAAGGATTTTGCAGCCATTGCACAGGTTGATCCAGAGCAGGTCGAGTCAGAAGAAGCTGAGCGAGATTTAGAAGAGCTGATAGAATATCTGCGTTTTGCGGCTCTGAACGTGGTCCAAGATGCCATCTCATACAAGGAATAAAACGATGAAAATAAGCCGTGCAGAATACGCTCGTCGACGCAAGCACTTGATGGCTATGATGGATAAAGACAGCATCGCGATAGTGCCTGCTGCTAATGAGTGCACGCGCAGTCGTGACACTGAGTATGTCTTTAGACAAGACAGTGACTTCCTGTATCTCACCGGCTTCAATGAACCCGATGCTGTATTGGTATTGATTCCCGGTCGTCGTTCGGGCCAGGTGATTATCTTCTGTCGCGACCGCGATCCAGAAATGGAGCTGTGGCACGGTCGCCGGGCTGGCCCTGAGGGCGTGGTGCGTGACCACGGTGTCGATGACGGATTTCCAGTCAGTGATATTGACGATATTTTACCGGGCCTAATGGAGGGAAGGCAGCGAATTTTCTACTCCATGGGTCACAATGACGTGTTCGATCGACGTTTGATGGGCTGGATAAACCATATCCGCCAGCAAGTGCGCAATGGTGCAACCCCCCCTGGTGAGATGACCGACTTGGCTTTCCTATTGCACGAGCAACGTTTGTTTAAGAGTGCTGCAGAGCTTCGGGTGATGGCCAAGGCCGCCCAAATCAGTGCGGAGGCGCATTGCCGCGCGATGCGTTTGTGCGCGCCCGGAAAATCTGAATATCAACTCGAGGCCGCAATTTTGCACGAGTTTGCCGATCAAGGCGCACGGAGTGCGGCCTATACGAGTATCGTAGGGAGCGGTGAAAACGCCTGTATCTTGCACTACACCGAAAACGATCAAAAAATGAATGACGGTGACTTGGTCTTGATTGATGCCGGTTGTGAGTATGGCGATTATGCGGCAGATATCACCCGCACTTTTCCCGTCAACGGCAAATTTTCCGCTGAGCAGCGGGCGATCTATGACTTGGTGCTAAAGGCACAGCTAGCCGCAATCAAGAAGATCAAACCGGGAAATCACTGGAATCAATCGCACGACATCACGGTCAAGGTGATCACCCGAGGCTTGATCGAGCTGGGGCTGTTAAAAGGTGCTGAAAAAGCCCTGATTAAAGAGGGCGCTTTTCGGGAATTCTTTATGCATCGTACCGGCCATTGGCTGGGTATGGATGTCCATGATGTTGGCGATTATCGGGTGGATGGCAAATGGCGTCTGCTCGAACCCGGCATGGTGATGACCGTTGAGCCGGGTATTTATATTTCACCTAATAACACTAAGGTCGCTAAAAAGTGGCGCGGTATTGGGGTGCGGATTGAAGATGATGTTGCAGTCACCGCTGATGGCTGTGAAGTATTGACTCGTGGCGTCCCTAAAAATGCTGATGATATCGAAGCATTGATGGCGACACGCGACGCATGAATTTACTATCGGTCTTTTGTGGCAGAACTTAGCATGCCCCCCAGGGTCGTTATTGTCGGTGGTGGCATGGTCGGCTTGGCCTTTGCCATTGCGCTGGCACAGACGAACCCGGGAGCTTGTGATATCCGTTTGCTCGAGGCCCGTGGTGCGTCTACAGCGGACCCTAACCCCATGGATAGCCGCGCCTCGGCATTAAGTTTAGCGAGCGTTGATTTATTGACCCGCTGGGGTGTTTGGCCACAAATAGCTCCGCATGCCGCACTAATTAGTAAAATTCATATCTCAAATCAGCGCCGTTTTGGCAGCACTGAAATGTGCGCAGATGATATCGCGGAACCTGCGTTGGGGTATGTTGCTGAAAACCACTTGATTGGTCGTGCGCTGCTCGCTCGTGCGGCTGAGCTAAATATTTCACTGCGCGCGCCGTGTTCGGTGAAATCGTTAGCTAAAATTCAGGATTCGCCAGGGGTCATACTCTCTGATGGTAGCTTGTGCGAGGCCGACCTGGTCATTATTGCTGAGGGCAGCGACTCGCGCTTACGCCAGCAGCTTGGAATTGATGTCGAGCGACGCGTGACCCAGCAAACAGCTGCTGTACTTAATGTGACTTTTTTGGGACGCCAAACAGGTACTGCATTCGAACGTTTTACACAAAACGGACCTCTGGCAATGTTGCCGCTGCCCACGATAGTGCCAAATCAAGCGCGTTTTAATGTGGTCTGGTCGATGGATGACGCCAGCGCAGACTCAATCCGTGAGCAAAATGATGATACCCAGTTCATGGCGGATCTACAGGTTGCATTCGGCTGGCGTCTCGGCGCTATTCGCGCAATAGGGCAGCGTAGTTTTTGGCCGCTGACTCGAGTTCGCGCCCGCGAGCAAGGCCGCCCCGGCTATTTAGTTGTGGGCAATGCCGCCCACGGCATTCACCCGGTCGCCGGGCAGGGTTTTAATCTGTCGCTCCGCGATGCGGAGGCATTTGGCAGCTGTGCGCAAGCGACGCGTCACGCTGGCTATTCTTTAGCTAGCGGACAGCTAGTGGCAGATTATAGCGCGGCGGTGAGCGCAGATCAGGCGTTGATTGTCGATGCGACCGATTTGTTGGCGACATTATTTAATCGGCGCGGCCCCTTGTTAGACCTGCCTCGAGATGCCGCGCTTATTGGGCTTGATTTGCTGCCGCCCTTACGCCGACATATCGCGCGTTTGGGTACTGGTTTGGTCGTTGCAAATAATCGCTTTGAGCGCGGGCAGTGATGATGACCCGTCCGATTCAGCGTGATGTTGTTATTGTTGGTGCAGGCATTGCTGGTTTGGCACTGGCCGCTGCATTAGCCGAGAAAGGCTTGCGAGTCGCGCTGTTAGAAGCTGGACCAAGGCCGGTATCACCAAAAAGCACTGCAGACTTAGCGGGCTGGGATTTGCGGGTCAGCGCATTAACCCCGTCATCAACACGCTTACTTGATCAGCTTGGGGTCTGGCCCACGTTAGCAACACGGCGAATTGGCCCCTATGATCAGATGCAAGTTTGGGATGCTGAAGGCACGGGTAATATTCGTTTTAGTGGCGCCGGTCTCGGTATACCTGTGTTGGGGCATATCGTTGAAAACCGCCTGACAATTGATAGTTTACTGGCGGTGGTAGAGCGGGCAGAGAACGTCAATATTATCTGGCAAGATCCTGTCGCAGGGCTTACGCGCGATGCGAGTGGCCATCCACTGATTACCACAGCGTCAGGCTCGCAGTTGAGCGCACCGCTACTTGTGGGTGCCGATGGCGCCAACTCCCAGCTGCGCGATTTGGCTAATTTTGAAGTCCGACGTTGGAGTTATCATCAGCGGGCTATTGTCGCGACGATTTCTCTGGCGTCGTCGCATCAAAACACTTGCTATCAAGCTTTTCTGTCGAGCGGCCCTTTAGCCGTGCTGCCTTTGGCGCAAGACAATTATTGCGCCTTGGTGTGGTCCCTTGATGACGACGTCTGGGAATCGCGGGCGGCGCTTAATGATTGTGATTTTATCGATGCTTTAAATCGAGCCTTGGGGCAGCGGTTGCCCGCTGTAAATGGCATAAGTCAGCGCGGTGTGTTTCCCCTTAACCAGTGCCATGCAGTGGATTACATTCAGCCGCGCATTGCCCTACTTGCGGATGCTGCGCACAGTATTCACCCGTTGGCAGGTCAAGGCATTAACCTCGGACTAGCCGATGTAAGGGTGCTTGCTGAGGAAGTTGGGCGCGCCGCAGAGGCGGGCTTGGATTGGGGCGAAAAGGCGGTGCTGAAACGCTACCAACGGCAGCGAAAGTCAGAAAATTTGGCGATGATGGTGGCTATGGAAGGCTTTAAACGCGGTTTTGGAAGTCAAAATCCACTGCTGCGCGTCGCCCGAAATATGGGTCTGAGCTGGGTAGATCATTCGGCTCCGATTAAGCATTGGTTGGCAAAACAGGCCCTGAGATAACGCATTTTCGTTGCGTAAATTAGGTCTTGGGCTTTAATCTCTACCCCCCAGATAAATGTTCGTTATTTTAGTATGTTGTCGATGTGACGATTGATGACACATTTTTTATACAGTCGATTGGAGAGCGCCGTCATGAGTCACAACCCGAGTGAGTTAAAATATGCCAATAGCCACGAGTGGGCACGCCTTGAAGAGGATGGTACGGTCACGGTAGGCATTAGTGATCACGCGCAAGCTGCGTTGGGCGATGTTGTGTTTATTGAAACCCCCGGTGTTGGCGACAGTATTGCTGCCGGTGATCAATCAGGTGTGGTCGAATCGGTTAAGGCGGCCTCTGACATCTATGCACCAATTGCCGGTGAGGTCATTGCGGTCAATCCGCTATTAGAAGATGCGCCCGAGACGGTCAATAGCGATCCTTACAATGATGGTTGGTTTTTTAAGCTACAGCCAGAAGATATCAGTGAGCTGGACGCCCTGATGAGCGCTGACGATTACGGCAGTCATTGCGCCGAGGAGGGTTAAGTCTGTGCCCGGGGCGCTTTTTGCCTAGGTCCTCAGCGGTTGGTCCCTCAGTGAAATCACTGGCCATTCTTTGGTAGCCGCATGTGCTGCCAAAGTGGGGTCCGGATCAACCACTACCGGATGATCGACTAGCGATAATAGTGGCAAGTCATTATGTGAATCACTGTAAAACCAAGCGTCGTCTATCAGTTCTTCCGGTCTGTTTTTTAGCCAATCGAATAGTCGCGTAACTTTACCTTCGCGATAAGCCGGCGTACCTATGGGCCTGCCGCTATAACACCCCGATACTATCTCGGCATCGCTGCCAATGAGATGTGTGACGCCGAGTCTTTCGGCAATGGGTCCCGTGACCACCGTGTTGGTGGCCGATATGATCAATAAGGTATGACCCTGCTGTCGATGCGCTTCAAGAAGGCTAAAGGCCTTGGTCAGTAACATAGGCTCAATGCAGTTGCCGACAAAATCCTGCTGCAAAGTTGCCACTTCGGCGATAGTCATTCCCGCGATTGGTCCGAGCGCGAAGCGAAGATAAGCGCCAATATCGAGGGATCCGCGGTTATAATCTGCGAAGAAGCGATCATTTTCTTTTTTGTGTAGCCCTGGATCGGCTAATCCCCGTTCGCAGAGATATTCGCCCCAGCGATGATCTGAATCGCCGGCTATAAGGGTGTTGTCGAGGTCGAAGATGGCAAGAGTCATATCAATATCGGGCGCAAGTTAGTGGGGCCTGTAATGTTAGTTAACACGGACGGGCGATGTGTGGAAGAATACGGTGCATTAGCTCGATGAACAAATCTGCCTGACGTAGGCGACTGGACAAGGAAAGACCCCGTGGGTATTTCAGCTGACAATACGACTAACAGCGAGCGCATTATCGACGCGGAGGGCTATCGCCCCAACGTTGGCATTATTATCGCTAATGAGGCCGGCGAGTTGTTATGGGGTCGTCGTATTGGTGGGCGTGATTCTTGGCAGTTCCCCCAAGGCGGAGTCCACGGTGGAGAAACACCCGAGCAGGCGATGTTCCGCGAGCTCGATGAAGAAGTTGGCCTGGCGCCAGAGCACGTAAAGATTTTGGCGATGACTTGCGGCTGGCTCAAGTACCGGCTGCCATCGCGTTACATTCGCCGACATGAACAGCCAGTATGCGTTGGCCAAAAGCAAAAATGGTTTTTGCTCAAGCTGAGCGGCCCCGAATCGGCTATTCGACTGGATGCTCACGAGCGCCCAGAGTTTGACCATTGGCGCTGGGTAAATTACTGGTACCCCATCAGCGGTGTGATTGACTTTAAGCGCGAGGTTTACCGGTCTGCACTGACTGAATTGCTGCCGGGATTAGCGCCGCGAAAACGTAAGTCGCGCCGCGCTGGTAAGGGCCGTAATCGTAGAGCTGGAGGTATAACTAACCGTGCTTGAGGTGCTGCGTAAAGTCGTCCAGTCGGTTAATGATGCCGATAATCTTGAAGACGCATTGAATCTGATTGTTCATCAGGTTCGCAGTGCTATGGAGACCGATGTTTGTACGATTTATCTTCGTGATAAGGCCAGCAACCGACTAATTTTTCGCGCTACAGAGGGTTTGAATGTCGCTAAAGTCGGGCAGTTTGGTCTGGGCTTTGACGAAGGTCTTGTGGGGCGAGTCGCCTCTCGAGGCGAGCTGTTGAATCTTGATGCTGCTATGGCGCATCCAAGCTTCCAGCTGGTGCCCGGTTTGGGCGAGGAGCCTTTTAACGCATTTTTGGGCGCGCCAATTATTCACCAGCGAGAAGTACTGGGTGTATTGGTTGTACAGCAGGGAGATTCGCGTCGTTTTAGCGACGCGGAAGAGTCATTCTTGGTAACTGTTTCTGCACAGTTGGCGGGTGTTATCGCACATGCTGAAGTGACCGGCGCGGTGAATCGTGCCACGGCTTCTGGTGGCCGCGATGCGGCCGTTATGCGTATTTCGGGTGTTGCCGCATCGCCGGGTATTGGCTTAGGTACAGCGGTATTGATTTCACCTACGGCAGATTTGCAGGCTGTTCCGACTCGTCAGGTGAGTGATAGAAAGGGCCAGCTGCGCCAGTTCCGAGCCGCACTTGCCCGTGTTCGCGACGATATTGAAGTGGTGGCGGAAAATTTACGCGAGGAGCTGAGCTCCGAAGATCACGCGTTATTTGGTGTTTATTTAGGCATTCTCGACGATTCAACGCTCGGCGGTGAGGTGGCGGCACTTATCAAGGCCGGCGAGTGGGCGCAGGGCGCATTGAGCCAAGTAATGCTTAAACACATCCGGCATTTTGAGCGTATGGAGCATTCTTATTTACGCGAGCGCGCCGTCGATGTTCGCGATCTGGGTACGCGTGTACTGACTTATTTACAGGATGAGGAGCGACAACAACGGGAGTTCCCGGCGAATTCAATATTAGTTGCAGAGGAATTGACCGCCTCGGTCTTGGGCGAGATACCGCGAGAGCATTTGATGGGCGTTGTATCGCTGCGCGGCTCGGCTAATTGCCATGCGGCTATTCTGGCGCGGGCGATGGGTGTTCCCGCCGTTATGGGTGCGGCAGATTTGTCGTTTAGCCGCATGGCGGATCAAGACCTTGCTGTAGACGGATATAACGGCGCTATTTATATCAATCCCCATGAAACCGTACGCCGACGTTTTGAGCAGCTTGCAGCCGAAGATACGGCGCTGTCTGAGGCGCTGCTAGCCTTACGCGATGCGCCCTGCGAGACACCCGATGGTCATCGAATACCACTGTGGGTTAATACTGCAGTGGTCGCTGATATGCAGCGTGGCTTAGACCATGGGGCGGAAGGGGTTGGCTTATATCGCACCGAGGTTGGATTTCTGTTGCGCGATCGATTCCCAAGTGAGGAAGAGCAGCGTGTGCTTTATCGGGAGCAGTTGGCCGCATTTGCGCCGGCACCGGTGACTATGCGAACACTTGATGTCGGCGGCGATAAGCCGCTGCCCTATTTCCCGATACAGGAGGACAATCCAGTTTTAGGGTGGCGTGGTATTCGCGTCACGCTGGATCATCCCGAGATTATGTTGGCGCAAGTACGCGCAATGCTCAAAGCCAATGAAGGGCTGGGCAATTTACGCATTATGTTGCCAATGATTACTACGATGGCAGAGTTTGAGGAGGCGCGCAATTTGATATTGCGCTGCCATGACGAAGTGCTGGTAGAGGGTTATAGCGAGGCGCTGCCACCCATTGGCGTGATGATTGAAGTGCCCGCGGCGGTCTATATTGCTGCCGGCTTGGCGGAAGTGGCAGACTTTATATCGGTCGGTTCGAATGACCTCACGCAGTACCTACTGGCCGTCGATCGTAATAACGCGCGGGTCGCTGACCTCTATCAACCGCTGCATCCGGCGGTGATTGCAGCGCTTTGCAGTATCGTTGATGCGGCGCATAGCCAGGGTAAAACGGTGAGTATTTGTGGCGAGTTGGCCGGTGATACGCGCGCCGCACCGATGCTGTTGGCGATTGGTTTTGATCAGTTATCAATGAATGCCAGCAGTGTGCCGCGCATTAAGCAAGTTTTGCGTACCGTACCCTTAACAGCCGCTCAGGCGCATTTGTCTGAGGTGCGCGCAGCGCGCTCTAGCGAGGAAGTTCTGGCGAGTGTCAAAGCCTTGCTCGATTGCTACGATCTAGACCGTTACGTTCGACAAGGAGCGCACTAAATACCATGATCGCTTATCCAGAGATTGACCCTGTTGCATTGGCGCTTGGCCCGATCAAAGTGCACTGGTATGGACTCACGTATCTCGCCGGCCTATTTTTTGCCTGGTGGCTGGCTGTACGGCGCAGTGCTCGTGCTGACTCACCGATCCAGCGAGCGCAGGTAGACGATCTGATTTTCTACGCGGCGATGGGTATTGTGTTGGGTGGCCGACTTGGCTACGCGGTATTTTATGGCTGGGATCGTCTGCTCAGCGATCCAACTTGGCTATTTCGCGTCTGGGAGGGCGGCATGGCTTTCCATGGCGGCCTGCTGGGTGTCATTGCCGCTATGGCACTGTTTTGTCGCAAGTATGACGTCGAGTTTGGGCGCCTGGCAGATTTTGTTGTACCGCTAGTTCCCATTGGGTTGGCTTTGGGCAGGCTGGGCAATTTCATCGGTCAAGAATTGTGGGGCCGATCCGCTGATGTCCCTTGGGCGATGATTTTTCCAAACGACCCCTTGGCTTTACCGCGCCATCCATCTCAGCTTTATCAGTTTGCGCTAGAGGGTTTGTTGCTATTCGTTATTGTGTATTCATTCAGCCGAAAACCTCGGCCCATGTGGTCTGTTGCCGGACTATTTTTACTGGGTTACGGATGCTTGCGCTTCATCGCAGAATTTTTCCGAGAGCCCGATGCGCATATAGGTTTTGAGGCTTTTGGCTGGCTAACTCGCGGGCAGTTGTTGAGCCTACCCATGCTGTTGATGGGCGCTTATTTGATGCTGTGGGCCTATCGTCGTCGCGCTAATAGTTGAAACAAATTTACCACTGAAGATCATCATTAAAGAGGACATTATGCACGCGTATTTGGACTTGCTCAGCGACATTCAAGAAAACGGTAGCGATCGTGGTGATCGCACTGGCACGGGAACTCGCTCGGTATTCGGACGGCAAATGCGCTTTGATTTGCGTACCGGATTTCCGCTGCTGACCACCAAACGCGTGCATTTTAAAAGCGTTGTTAATGAGTTGATTTGGTTTCTGTCTGGCGATACCAATACGGCCTGGCTGAAAGAAAATGGGGTCCGTATATGGGATGAATGGGCAACCGAAAGTGGCGATTTAGGCCCGCTCTATGGGGCTCAATGGCATGCATGGCCGACAAAAGATGGCGGCAGCATCAACCAGATCGACTATGTTTTGGACGCCTTGCGCAACCGTCCTGAGAGCCGGCGTATTTTATTTCACGCCTGGAATGTCGAGTACCTCCCTGACGAAACGCTGTCTCCGCAAGACAATGTCCGCGCTGGGAAAATGGCGCTGCCGCCCTGCCATTTGCTCTACCAGTTTTATGTGGCTGACGGTGAGCTTTCTGCGCAACTGTATATTCGTTCTAGCGATGCCTTTTTGGGTTTGCCATTCAATATTGCCTCGGTAGCGCTGCTGACGCATATGCTTGCCCAGCAAACCGACCTCCAGGTTGGCGAAGTTGTGGTGACCCTGGGCGATGCCCATATTTACAGCAATCATCAAACGCAGGTTGCCACACAGTCTGTACGCACCCCCACGGCCCCTCCCCAGCTGCAAATTCTGCGACGTCCAGATTCAATTTATGATTACCGGTACGAGGACTTTGAATTACTCGATTACAATCCGCAGGCGGGGATTTCCGCGCCGGTGGCCATATGAAAACTCCTGACCACCTGCCGGTGGTGCTCGTGCTTGCCGTGGCAGAAAACGGCGTCATCGGCCGCGGCGACGCCCTACCTTGGGATCTGCCGGATGACCTACAGCATTTTAAGCGGAGCACATTGGGGCGGCCTATTATTATGGGCCGTAAGACCTATGACAGTGTTGGCCGACCCCTGCCGGGTCGCACTAACATTGTGGTGACGCGTGACCCAGCATGGGCAGCCGAGGGTGTGGTGGCCGTGCTGAGCTTAGCTGACGCGATCGTGCGCGCTGAACAGCAAGCGCTCTTGGATGGCGCCGACGCGGTGATGGTCGTTGGCGGCGCGGAGATTTACCGATTAGCGCTGCCTCAGGCCGACCGTATTGTGCTGACACGGGTTCATGGTGAAGTTTCTGGAGATGCGTATTTTGACCTTGAGCAATTGTGTAATTGGCAAGAAATTCGTCGGCAATCAGTTGCGCGCGGAGCGCATAACAGCCACGCTTTCACGATCATTGAGTACGCAAAACCCTAAAAAATTGTTGTTTTGGCGATAAATATCTTAGATAAAGGTCATTATAGAATTGCGTTCTTTGGTGTCCATCAGTTAGAGTTTGGGTCTGACTACTTTGCACTAAATAGAAATAAGCCATAAATCGTAGTGTTTCAGCATTAATTCATTAATCATGGCCATCCAGAATCCTAGGATTCTTACAGATGGCTGCGTCCACGAGAGGAAGTCCGACCCCATGACTAAGCATCGATTCAAATCTGTTCTGCTCGCGGCCTGCGTCGCCTGCGGCGCCCTGGGTGTCGCAGCTTCGGTTAGCGCCGAACCATTTGACGCCATCCTTGAGGTGGGTAAGCAGCGTACCGCTGATGCCAAAGCTTCACAGGCGAAGATTGACCGGCTTGCCGACGAAGCTCGCGACCTATTGGCCGATTACAAGACCGTTATGAAACAGGTCGACGGCTTGAAGGTCTACAATGCCCGCTTGGAACGTCAAATCGCCAATCAAAATAGACGCATAGGGGACATCGACACCTCGATTGCCGATGCGGCGATAATTCAGCGTCAGATTCCACCGCTCGTTATACGTATGCTTGATGGATTGGAGCAGTATGTTCAGCTCGATATGCCTTTCGATCTAGAAGCTCGCATGGGTAATATTGAGCTGGTTCGCGGGAACCTAGACCGATCCGACGTGACCTCGGCCGAAGCGTTCCGTCAGGTGCTGGAGCTTTACAACATTGAACTGCAATACGGCCGCGGCATTGAGCATAAGAAAGACTCTATTGAGCTCGGCGGGATGCAGCGCGAAGTTGACATCCTCCGCATTGGGCATTTGTCTTTGATTTATCAAACCACTGATGGTGCAGAAACCGGTGCTTGGAACAACGATACTCAGAGCTGGGAAACACTTTCTACCGGTGACTATGCGAGCGCCGTCCGCAAGGGCATCAAGATTGCTCAGAAAAGAGCCACGATTGAACTATTGAATATGCCCGTAGCGGCACCGGAGGCTAACTAAGATGACTGCTAAGTTTGTTAAGGCTACTGCCCTAGTTGCGATTGCCGCGTTTACTTCGCTGAGCGCCGTCGCACAGGACGCCGCTGTGCCCGTAGAACCCGTTGGCCCTACGCCACAAGAAGTGGCAGCTGAAAATCTCGATCAGCTGCTCGACCTCGTTGAAGAGGGTCGTTCACGTGCCGGCGCTGACAATAAGGCGCGCGAGCAGCGTTTCTCAAAAGATAAAGCCAATCAAGCGGCTGAGTTGAAGCGCGCTGAAGATGAGCGCGCACGCCAAGAGCGTCGTTCGGCTCGATTAGAGAAGCAATTTGAAGACAATGAGTTGCTGATTGCCGCCAAGCAGGAGCAGCTAAAAGAGCGTTTAGGTACTTTGTCTGAGCTATTTGGTCACTTGACTGCCGCTTCTGGCGATCTCGCTTCTAACATTGAAGTGTCGCTAGTCTCTGCGCAATACCCTGACCGCGAAGGGTTCTTAAAGGCCCTCATTGCTAAGATGAGTGGCTCTGACCAGTTGCCGAGTGTCGCTGAGATTGAGCGTGTTTGGTTTGAAATGCTACGCGAGATTCGTGAGTCGGGTGAAGTGTCTGCCTTCTCTGCTGAAGTCGCGACCCCTTCAGGTGAGCTCAGTAGCCGTGATGTCGTTCGTGTTGGTACATTTAACGTAATCGATACCAATGGCAACTACCTCTCGTTCGACAATGGAAAGCTAAGCGAGCTGCCTCGTCAGCCCGCCGGCAGCTTTGGTAGCCAGGGTGCTGCCCTTGCAAGTGCCAGCTCTGGTCTACACCAGTTTGGTATTGACCCAACCGGTCCTACCGGTGGTACCTTCCTCGCTGCGATCATTGATAGCCCGAACTTAGAAGAGCGCTGGCATCAAGGTGGTTACGTTGGTTACGCCATTACCGCGGTTGGTATCTTCGCCTTCCTGTTGGCGATCTATCGCCTGATTGTGTTGACGCTTGTAAGCGGTAAGGTTAGCTCGCAGCTTAAAGCCAGCAAGGCTAATCGTAATAACCCGCTGGGTCGTGTGCTTATGCTGCACGAAGAGAACCCTAATATGGATCCTGAGACGCTTGAGCTGAAAATGGCTGAAGGCGTCTTGAAGGAGACTCCCTCACTTGAGTCTGGTTTGACGTTGCTCAAGATCATTGCCGCGGTGGCGCCTTTGATGGGTCTCCTGGGTACGGTAACGGGAATGATCGTGACCTTCCAAGCGATCACAATCTTCGGAGCAGGTGATCCCAAGGCAATGGCCGGCGGTATTTCTGGCGCCTTGATCACTACTGTTTTGGGTCTGTTGGTCGCGATTCCGACTGTTCTGTTGCATACCGTTGTCAACGGCCGCGCTCAACGCATTATCCATGTGTTGAACGAGCAAGCCACGGGTATCATCGCAGAGCACACCGAGCGCGAACACAACAAGAAAGCCTGAGACGAGGTCTGATTCATGCCGGATATTTTTGAAACCATTCTCGCCTTTATGGATAAAGGCGGGAACGTCCTCTGGCTGATCGCGGCGCTGGTGTTTTTCATGTGGACGTTGATCTTTGAGCGCCTCTGGTATTTTACAGTGGCCTGGAAGAGTGACCGCATGCGCGTGGTTAGCAGCTGGGAAGCTCGAACAGAACGTAAGTCCTGGAATGCCAAGCAGATCAGGAGGCGTTTGTTGTCGGGTAGTCGCGAGTTGATCAGTGACAATATGAATGTCATCACGACCTGTGTTGCACTGTGCCCACTTTTGGGTCTCTTAGGCACAGTGACGGGGATGATCGAAGTATTTAACGTAATGGCAGTGACCGGCGGTGGCGACGCAAAGTCCATGGCTGGTGGTGTCGAGCGTTCAACAATTCCGACCATGGCAGGCATGGTTGCTGCACTTTCGGGATTGTTTGCGAATACATATTTGCAACGGGTCGCTGGTCGGGAGCAACAGTTCCTGCAGGACCAACTTACGTCGGACCATTGATCCGACGTCTGGGAGATTAAGAATTCATGCGCAGAATTGTGAGACAAAAAGAGGACGATGGCGCGGAAATTGACCTGACGCCTATGTTGGATGTCGTTTTTATCATGTTGATTTTCTTCATCGTGGTGGCATCTTTCATTAAAGAGGCCGGTATTGAAATTTCTCGTCCCGATGACAACCAGCAGACAGATCCGAACGACGCCGTTAGCATTCTTGTGAGTGTGGCTTCTGACGGCCAAATCTGGATGGACAATCGTCGTGTTGATGTACGTGCTGTACGCGCAAACATTCAGCGGATGTTGGCGGAGGATCCGGCGGCGCCCGTTACGATTAAGGTAGAAAAGGGCGCTAAAACAGGCGTTGTTGTAGATATTGCTGATGCCGCACGCGAAGCGGGCGCAGGGTCAGTTAACTGGGCGAGTGAGGGAGGCTGATGTTATGAGTATGCGAGACCAAGCTACCCAATCACGATCAGGCCAAGAAGATGGTGGTCAAATAGATTTGACGCCGATGCTTGATGTCGTTTTCATCATGTTGATTTTCTTTATCGTCACTTCGTCCTTCGTTAAAGAGCCCGGTGTTGAAATTTTCAAACCTCAGGCGACTACGACAGAAGCTTGCGAGCGCGGTACCATTATTTTTGCGGTGGATAAGCGTGGTGATGTGTATTACAACAAGAATAAAGTAAAGCCAGAACGAGTCCTTCGAGTTGCGGAGGCCGCTAAAAAGGAGGCGCCGCAGGCTAATGTGGTTGTCCAGGTTGATCGCGAGACCCCGGCTTTCGCTGTTGAGAAACTGATTGATACGGTGCGCCCGCTGTTAACTGCGCCGCCCTGTATCTCTACGGACGATGAGGCTTAATCGTTATGAGTAGTTACATTCGAATGATCATCGGTGCCGCACTAGCGGTCCCGGTGGCGATTGGTCTTTTCTTCATCATGCATAGTCTTATCGATACCGATTATGAGCAGGATGATTCGAAGGCGAGAAAAATTGCTGATATCGTCGTCCCAGACAAGGTTATCGAAACCAATTTAGCAGAAGCCAAGCCGGATAAAGTTGAAGACCCGGAAGAGCCACCACCAGATCTGCAGCCTATGACCTTCGACACAAATATAGATATGAATATTGTGAACATGGCCCCTCAGGCGAAGGTGACGCTGAATTTGAGCTCATCTGGTATGTCCGCTGGTGATGGAGAGTACTTGCCGATCGTAAAAGTGGCGCCCATCTATCCACGGCGTGCCCAGACGCGCGGCATCTCGGGTTATTGTATTGTTGAATACACGGTAACGACGACGGGGGCAATTCGGGACCCGCAAGCGGTTGATTGCCAGCCTTCGGGTATGTTCGACCGCGCATCAGTTAAGGCGTCGCTCAAATTTAAGTACAAGCCCCGTGTTGTCGATGGTGTAGCCATCGAAGTAGCCGGTGTTCAAAACAAGTTTACTTACGAGCTGGAAAATTAAGTCCAGCCCGTGGAGGTCGCACAAATGGTGATTCGTTTTCTGACAACATCGGCACTGACGCTTGTGGTTTTAACCGCAGGTATTGCTCTGGATCGCGCGGTGCCTAATGCTGGTTTGTTGTCGAGTGCAGTAGCCCAAGAAAAGACAAAAGACACACGTGAGACGCGTCGTACACCTGCCCTGCGCAACAAGGTATACGAGAAACTCGCCGAGGCACAAACGGCCGCCGAGGCAAAAGACTACGTGCTGGCTGGACAAGTGCTGGACGCCATGATTGAAGGCGAAGGCAAGCGGGCACTTAATAGTTACGAGCTCGCTAACGTCTACAACCTTTATGCCTTCTTGCGCTATTCCGTCGAGGATTACCGCGGTGCGCTGAAATACTACAAGCTGGTCATTCAGCAGCCAGACATTCCTTTGGCTATGGAAATTAATACGCAGTTCACTGTGGCTCAGCTGTATTTTGTCCAGGAGGACTGGCCGGCGGGTATCGATGCATTGCTTGAATGGTTTGCACTGACCGACAAGCCAAACGCAAACGCTTACATCTTATTGTCGCAGGGGTATTATCAGACCAAGCAATACGACAAAGCCTTGGACAACGTGAAGATTGCTATCAACTTATACGAGACCGACGGCAAGTTGCCTAAAGAGCAGTGGTATAACCTCGCGCGCTTCTTGTATTTCGATAAAGGCGATGTCGATAACGCATTGAACACGCTGAACACCTTGTTGCTTTACTACCCCAAAAAGCAGTATTGGGTTCAGGCTTCCCACCTTTACGGCGAGAAAAAGCAAGAACCCAAACAGCTGGCGATGATGGAAACCGCTTACCTTCAAGGCATGCTCGATAAGAGCCAGGATTTGGTTCAGATGGCTTACCTCTATTTGAATGCGGAAGTGCCTTATTCTGCTGCTAAAGTTATGGATGCGGGCTTGAAGGCAGGCGTTATTGAAGAAAAGTCAAAGAACTACGAGTTGACCGGCAGCGCATGGCGCCAAGCGCAAGAGGTGGCGAAGGCGATTCCAATGATGGAGAAAGCAGCCGCCAAGTCAGAGGACGGCGAGCTTTATACGCGTCTGGGGAATTTGTATCTGGATGGCGACCAGTTTCAGAAGTCGATTGATGCGCTTGAAAAGGGCCTGAAGCGCGGTGGTGTTAAGCGCCCAGATCAGGCGCGCTTGGCGCTTGGAATGGCTTACTTCAATAACGACGACTATAGTAACGCGCGCAAGACGTTCAGACTTGCAGCTAAAGATAAGCGTGCTAAGAAGTACGCCAATCAATGGCTGACTTACATTAAAAGCGAAGAAGATCGGCAGAAGGCACTCGCTGCTGAGATATAACATGCCTGTTGCTTAAAGGTTGCGTTAGGTAGATTTGTAAACGCGCCCGTTCCGACGAGTCAATTGGCCGTCGAAAAAATGGTTAACAAAACTTAAGCATAAAAAAAAGGAGCCCTAAGGCTCCTTTTCTATTTGAGATTCCTTAAGAAGGAACCACGTTCTCTGCTTGTGGACCTTTCTGTCCAGTTGCTACTGTGAACATTACTTTCTGTCCATCGGTAAGGGTCTTAAATCCATCGCCTTGAATGGCGCTGAAATGAACGAATACGTCCGGACCGCCTTCCTGCTCAATGAATCCGTAGCCTTTGGTTTCGTTGAACCATTTTACGGTGCCAGTTACTTGTGCCATGTTGCTATATACCTGTATTGCTGGATTACCACTCGAAAAATTCGAGCGTCTTGCGCTTGATCTGATACTTACCAAAGACCTAGGGTCCTGAGCTGCTCTTCAACAAACGGTGCCGCGACGCGACTCTCAGAGTGTAGCACCATGTGAGATCTGTGTTTGGTAACTTTTACGCAATTTTTACTACCCTTAAACACCATATCCAGCCGAGTTTTTTTACTCAACCGGCAATATGCGCAAATAATTTGTACCACCTGCGAGGCCGAAATAGGGCCCGGAGGTCATCATTAAGAAGTCGCCGCGGGCTACAAAGCCGCCGTCAATTAAGAATTCCAAGGCGCGGGCCTCGACATCTTCAGCGGAAAAGGCTGTCTCATCGAAGTACAGCGGGATAACACCCCGACATAATGCAAGCCGCTGGAGGGTTTCGCTGCTACCACTTAAGGCAAAAATAGGCAGTCCTGAACTCAATCGCGACATCATAGTTGGCGTCGAGCCGGTTTTGGTAAAGCAGGCTAGCCCCCTGACCCCAGGGAAGTGACTTGCGCCATACATCGCAGACAATGCGATGGTCTCTTGCGCGTTGCGAAATTCTCTGTTGATGCGAAAGCGCGATGTGCGTGCCACCGGGTGTCGCTCGGCCCCGATGGCAGCATCGGCCATGGCCCTGACAACCTCCAGAGGATAGTCGCCGACCGCCGTCTCAGCGGACAACATGACTGCGTCGGTACCGTCGAGCACGGCGTTTGCAACATCAAACACTTCGGCCCGCGTTGGCATGGAGCTGCTAATCATTGACTCCATCATTTGGGTCGCTGTGATAACCATGCGATCCATCTTGCGTGTTCGAGAAATGAGATCTTTTTGAATGCCTATGAGCTGGGCGTCGCCGACTTCAACGCCAAGATCACCACGGGCAACCATGATTCCGTCCGCGGCCTCAATAATGGAGTTTAGGAGAACGTCGTCTGCGACAACTTCGGCGCGCTCAATCTTGGCTACGATTGCCGGGGTTAGTCCGATCTCAGCAAGCAGTGACCTAGCTTGATCAATGTCGCCTCTATTGGATACAAACGAGACCGCTACAAAATCTGGCTTTACGTTATTCATACCCCGGATATGGTCAAGATCCCTTTCAGTCAGCGCGGGTGCGGCGAGCCCGCCTCCTAACTTGTTGACGCCTTTTCGAGAGGACAAACGACCGCCAACGATCACCGTACAGTCCACTCCACGAGACTGCACATCGTCGACCCGCAGTCGAAGCTTGCCGTCATCAAGCAGCAAAATATCATCTACCTCAACACTCTGTGGCAGCGGCTCGTATTCGACGCCAACCCCCCGTCCATCTCCATCTTCAGCGCTTATATCTAGATCTAGTCGAAAGGGGTCGCCGGCAGTCAGGGTTACGGCGCCGTCGACAAAACCGCGGATACGGATTTTGGGGCCTTGCAGATCTGCTAAAACGCCAACATATCGGCCGGCATGGCCAGCCTGTTTTCGAATACGCGCGGCTACTTTGGCATGAGTATCGGGGTCGCCATGACTAAAGTTCAGACGAAAGACGTCCACGCCGGCCTGAATCAGCCTTCCCAGCATGTCTTCACTCTCACTCGCAGGGCCAACGGTGGCGACAATCTTGGTGCGCCTGTGAACGGCTGGGGGATGTACTTTCACGATTCAATGTCTCCAGTTGAACTGTTGAAATGAAGGTCGATAAACTTTCGCGTTAGATCTGTGAAATCGGTAAATGCGCCATCGGCTCCGGCATCAATAAATACACGTCGCTGAAGGGCGTCAAAGGTTTCCGCACCAAGACTTAAGTCGTCGGCGCGCAATGTATAGGGGTGTACGACGAGCCCTGCTGCGTGGGCGTTGCCGACCAAGTCAACGGGGGCGCCATCGGGGGCGGTAAATAAATGTGGCAGCCATGGGCCAATGCCGTCCGCATACTGGGCAATTGCCGCCAACCCATCCATAGTCCTTAGCCAATCATAATCGACGGCACTGTCCTCACCCCAGGCGGGGTCTGCTATCAACTGAATCAGTGGCAGTGGCGTTGCATTGCGCTCACGGAGTGACTTTAGGGTGAGGTCGTCGAAACACTGAAGAAATATATTGGCGCCGACTTGATTGAGTGCATAGTCATCCAGTACATCTAGTACCGCGGTCGTTATGTCGTAGCCCGCCGCGCTGTGAAATCTCGGCGCCTTGAATTCAATGTACAGACCCGCATTCCTCCCCCGGCTAGTATTCAAACCAAGAATTAGCTGAATTTCTTCTTCCAATGTTGGAATCCGCAACGCCAAATTTGTGTTTGGAAAGCGGTCTGAAAAGGCGGTGTTACCATCATCTTGCCGACGTTCGCCAACGGTTAAGCGCTTTATCTCATCGAGCGTAAAATCAATGGCATACCAGCGCCCATCAGCGCGCTGTCTGCCTGCAAAGACCTCTGCCACGTTGCTGGTAGACTCGAGATATATGTCGTGTAGCACGAGTGGAACACCGTCTTTGCTGAGCACAATATCCTGCTCAATAAAGTCTGCATCCATTACATGTGCGGCTGTGACGGCAAGTAAAGTATGCTCGGGCACATAGCTGCTCGCGCCGCGATGCGCGATAAGAATCGGCGCGCTGCGTGCCCCGCTATCGTTCGCATATGCCGGTGTCATCATAAATACCTGCAGTGTGAGTAGCCCAAGAAAAACTATGCCTAGGTGGCGGAACATATGTCCTCCAAAAAACACATTAATTATCGCATCCATAGCGTGCGCCGACTACGCGACATATTGACGAAGCCAATATTTTGCCTTTTCGCATTGAAAATATTTGGCAGCGCTGATGGTATCTGGTATTGATGCGCCTATGAGTGAATTCGATCCCCGTACACCTAATCCGCCGCTGGGCTATTCGCGCCCCTGTGAGCTTTCCGAAAACCGACAGCTTGAACTTGTCGCAGAATTCCATGCCTATCGTATTCGTCCTTCGAGGATCGCCTATCGACTCGGGATCGATATTAGTTTTATCGACACCCTATTGGCTGGTGAACGCGAATCGCGCCGGTTTACTGCATTGGTGAAGTACTACCGTGGCTCACGATTCAGAAGTCGCGTCACCGCAGCTGAGCAGGTGAAAGGGCAGCGCGGCTACGAGTTGCGACAGACCGCGAGTCGCGATTTCGAAAATGAGGCCGAAATTTAGCTTTTGGCGTGTTCGGCTTGCTCCGCCTCAAGCCACTTTAGTTTTTGCTTGAGTCTGTCCAGGGTGACTTGTTCCGCGTGGCGGCGATCCTCGTCGGCCGCTTTGATGACCTTCTGTTGATCTGCAATGGCACCTTCGGTGTCTGCAATGTTTTGTTTAAGTTGCTCTGCGTTGGCAGCTGCTTCGGCGATATCAAATACTTTGCTGACATTCAGGTCATCCTCGGTATGCCGATCTGCTGCCTGTACGATGTGGTCTGGTAGCGTACGAGTGTCGCCAGTTTGTTGACGCTGAGCAACGACTTGTGGCGAAGTGATCTCAATATCAGCTTCGTGCAAGGTGTTTAAGACTTGTACCCGTAATTTTGAGCGCTCTGCTATGGGGTTGCGTAACTCAGAGACAAAGCCTGCGACACGATAATTGATCGCGTGATCAAGTAGGTCAACAATGAGTACATAGGGTTCCTCAAGGCCTGCAGATAAGGCCGCTTGTTTCAGTAGCGATTCAATTTCGTAATGATGTCGGTCATAGCCTAATGAAACATCGATTTGGATGCTGGTACCTTCACGATGGAGGACAGTCACCGGCGTATTGACCAGCAGCATGTTGGGTAGCGTAATAAAGTCGCGAGTCTCAGTTTGAACACGGGTATGCACCAGCGCACGATGAGTGACGCGACCAAACACACCGTCAACTTGTATAAAATCTCCAGGGCGAAATGGCTTAGTGCTCTGCAGCAAAACCCCCGCCATCGCATTGGATACAAACGTAGTCGATGACAGCGCAATGATCGCCGTGATTACGACCCCAAGCAGACTCAGGATTTGCCCGCGAACCGAGTCGCTAATGGGCAGCGCAGCAATAACGGCCACCAAAAATACTAAACCAACTATCCAGCCCAACAATTGTGGTAACAGAGCACTGTCGTCACGTTCCTGCTTGCGATGCGACATCTTAGCCAGTAAGACCAGAATGAGCACGCCAATGGCACCGATGCCTATGGCAGGAAGATGTTGGTTAACAAAAGTGATCACAATTAGCACTCCTTACGTATGAAGCCCAGTAAGTATGGGTACTGTACATTGCGAATGCGCTAACACCTAGGGCTGACGTCGCTGCACTGCACTGTTATGCTCGATTACCAACAAGAAGCTAATTGCTATAGGACGTCGCCCCTTTAATTCATGGTAATGGGGCAGATAAAGGACAGTGATGAAAGCATTAGAGCGATGGCACGACATTATGCACAGCGGTGATCCGCAAGGCATGTATGACCTTTTACATGAAGATTGCATATTTTGGTCGCCCGTTGTGCATACACCACAGCAAGGTCGAGATATTAGCTACGCTTATCTCACCAGTGCACAGCAGGTGTTTAGTAATGAGTTTCGTTATGTCCGAGAGGTCGTTGATGGCGCCAATGCCATTCTTGAGTTCGAATGTATGATGGACGGCATCAAAATTAATGTGTCGACATGATTCGCTGTGAAGGAGATCAAATTATCGACTTTAAGGTCATGGTCCGGCCGCTGAAAGCGGTCCATAAAGTGCACGAAAAAATGCAAGAAATGCTCGCTATGATGGCCGCTAAGGGCGGCCGCTAAGGCTATGTTTTTGTCCCAAAACAGCCAAAGTCGATACAGTATTCTTAAGCGGTTATTGCCTTTTGTTGTGCTCGCGATGCTCAGCCTGCAAATCGCGGCAGTCGATCATCTGCATATCGACGGTGAACCAGTCGACTGCCATCTTTGCGTTAGCGGTGCCGATGCGCCGCTAAGTTCAACGCTTACTGATCCCGCGGTAATCCCCACGTTTTTACCTGGCTTTTTCCCGTATGAGTCTGTGGCGCAGTTTGTCACTGTTGAATTACCTCGCGTGAGAGGCCCCCCTGTTGATTCTTGATTAGATCTCGCTTTTTTTTCTAATTTGACAGGAATCTTGTATGAAAACTGAATTAATCTGTTGCGCGGCACTTTGTGCCTGTGCCAGCGGTGTGCTTGCCGCCACCAATATAACCCCTGATACAACGAGGGATAAGCTCGAGCATGTGCTTGTCACAGTCCCACTGCACAAGGCTAATACCGACACTGCATTTCCCGTCGATATTCTCGACGGTGATACGTTGTCTCGGGAAGCGAGCGGAACCTTGGGTGATACGCTGAGCAATTTACCCGGCATAAATAATGCCAGCTTCGGTCCGGGCGTCGGGCAGCCGGTTATACGCGGGCTACAAGGTCCGCGTGTGATGGTGTTGCAAAATGGCACCCGCAGTGCCGATGTCTCGTCATTAAGCGCCGATCATGCAGTCGCAGTTGAGGCATTACTCGCCGATAGTATTGAGGTACTTCGGGGCCCCGCCACTTTGCTTTATGGGGGCGGCGCTATTGGTGGTGTGGTAAATGTCATCGACGGCCGCATTCCAACGAAGCGTATTGGCGATACGTCACTTACCGCTGAGTATCGATATGAGGGGGCAAGCAAAGCCAATATTGGTGTTGCGCGGGCTGATTTTGGACTTGGCGATTTTGCGTGGCATGCTGATGTCATGTCGCGAGCGGGTAGCGACCTGCGTGTGCCGAACGGCACGGGCTCTGAGGATGGCGACACGCTTGAAAATACAAATATGGATGCTTGGAGTGGCACCTTAGGCGGTAGCTACCATTTTGGTGAGAGCTTTTTTGGCATTTCTGTGGCGCGAATCGAAAACGAATATGGCCTGCCTGCGGGTACGCATGAGCATCATGATGAGGACCACGAGGATGAAGGTATTGGCGCTGAGGCTGAAGATATAGAGGACGATGAGGGCGGCATTCGGCTTGATATGGTGCAGACACGATATGATGCCGCCTTACATTTACATGAGCCTCTGCCGGGATTTGAAGTGCTGCGGGTTTTCACGACACTAACCGATTACGAGCATGTGGAAGTGGAGCCTAGTGGTGAGATTGGCACTCGCTACTTAAGTGATAGTCTTGAAGCTCGCGCAGAGCTGACTCACCGCCAGTGGGGCGGCTTTCATGGTGCTCTGGGCCTGCATGTCAGTGATGGTGAGTTCAGTGCGCTGGGTGAGGAGGCATTTGTACCTGCAACTGATGTTCAGCGACGAGGTATTTTTGCGCTGGAGGATTGGCATGCTGGCGCTGTCACCGTAGAGCTAGGTTTACGCTTGGATCGTGATGAACTTAAACCGCAAGCAGGTGTTGCGCCGCAGCGAGACTTCACCGCAGTCTCTGCATCGGCAGGTGTTGTGTGGGATTTATCGCCGCGGTGGTCTACCAGCGTTGCTGTTACACGAGCAGAGCGCGCGCCGTCGGTGGAAGAAATATATTCCAACTTTAATAATGTGGGCCCCGACACCTGGGTTACTCACGAAGCGACTGGTGCCATCGAGTTGGGTGATATCAATTTAGATACTGAAAGATCGCTCAACTGGGAGCTTGGCCTCGACTGGCGCTATGGTGGACACCACGCGCGACTTGCGATCTACCATAACGATTTTAGTAATTACATTGACCTCGCCAGTACGGGTATTGATGTCGAAGAAACCCCTGTTCGTCAATATCTCGAAGGCGATGCGCAGTTCTATGGTGCTGAATTTGAGGCTGGTTGGGGTTTAGGTGAACTGGTCGGCGGCGATGTCTTGTTGACCACGACGGCAGATTTTGTGCAGGGTGAGCTCGACGATCGCGGTGATGTGCCGCGGTTACCGCCCATGCGGGTCGCATTGGGACTCGATTGGGAAAGTGATCTTTTGGCCCTGTATACCAAGGTTACAGTGGCATCTTCGCAAGATCGTCCCGGTGAAAACGAGTCGGCTACCGACGGTTATACCCAGTGGATGGCTGGCGCAGATTGGCGAATTGAAGTCGGGGGTGTTGAGTTGACCCTTCGCGCGATGCTAGACAATATCTTGGATGAAGAGGTACGTTTAAGTACTTCATACTTGCGCGATGTTGCACCTGAGGCGGGTCGATCGTTATCGGTGGGCTTTAGACTGTTGCTGTAAATTTGAAACAGGTCATCGAGTCGTGGCTTTGTGGGTGCCGATGACCTGTTACTCTTATCCTTTTTATCGAGGTAGCTGATGGAACGCATAATTATTGGTATCAGCGGTGCTTCCGGTGTCATCTATGGCGTGAGGGCGCTGCAATTACTTGCTGATCAACCCATTGAAACTCACTTGGTGATGTCAAAATCTGCCGAACTCACTGCCCACTATGAGCTCGATATGTCCGTTGACGAGATTCGCAGCTTAGCGGATGTGTTTCACTCGGTACGCAATGTCGGTGCGTCGATTGCAAGCGGTTCGTTTGGCGGGCTGGGCATGTTGATCGCGCCCTGCTCTATTCGTACTCTGGGAGAAATTACGTCGGGCGTTACCTCATCACTCCTGACACGGGCGGCTGACGTGGCGTTAAAAGAACGTCGTCGTTTAGTCTTGATGGTGCGCGAAACACCATTACATCTCGGACATCTGCGTAATATGGTCAGTGCCACCGAAATGGGCGCAGTCATCGCACCACCGGTGCCGGCCTTTTATACAGGGCCTGACTCAGTCGATGTAATGGTCACCCAAAGTGTTTGCCGTGTACTAGATTTGTTTGGCATTGATCTTCCAGAAACCCAACGCTGGGAACAGTCTTGAGATCAATTGCATTACTGCGCTCTGCAATACCGCCACAGTGGCTGCTATTTTTTGTGGTCGTTGTGGACCTGATTGGTTTCGGCATTGTCATCCCCATCCTACCGTTTCTATCACCACGTCTTGGCGGCGATGTGCAGGATGTCGCGCTTATCATTGTTATTTATAGTGTGTGTGCGGGCGTTGTCGCGCCCTTTTGGGGGCGTTTATCAGATCGAATTGGCCGCAAGCCTGTTTTGATGATCTGCTTGTTAGGTGGTGCGCTGTCTTATGTCATGCTCGGCTTTTCCAGCGCGTTGTGGATGGTATACGCCTCCCGCGCCTTTGCCGGGTTAGTGGCGGGTAATTTGGCGGTAGCCACCGCAATGATGGCCGACTTAAGTACGCCTGAAAAACGTGCTAAATCGATGGGTCTTATTGGCACGGCTTTTGGTTTGGGGCTTGTGCTTGGGCCATTTTTTGGAGGTTTGTTAGCTGGCGATGAAGGACAGTTCTATCTGCCTTGTATATTTGCCGGCGCTGTCTCTTTACTGGCGGTGGTCTTTGCCGCATTGCTGCTACCGGACGAAGCGCGCGCTCGTAAAGCAGACGCAGATAAAACGGTATCTAGTGTTCCGCTAGTAGTTTTACTCCGTCGCGACGGTAATCCGCTGCTGTTGTTGCAGTATCTTTTCCATACGTTTGCGGTAAGTTCGGCAATTTATTTACTACCTTTATGGAGTGCGGCGTTACTGGGCTGGGGTCCAAAAGAGGTAGGGGTCTTTTTTGGCGTGGTGGGTGTAGCGATGATCTTGGTACAGGGCGTGCTGCTCGGCTGGCTGACGCGCCAGTTGGGTATGATGCCGCTTATGCGTTTAGGTATTATTATTTTTGCGGCCGCAGTACTGGTTGGCAGTGGCGCCAATGAAATGTGGCCGATGGTCACGACAATGCTATTGGCATTTACCGGCGCTACGGTGTGCCAGCCGTTGCTAAACACTATTGCCAGCAGTGTTGTGGCGCCGGCTGAACGCGGCCAGATGATGGGGGCAACAAGTTCCGCCGCCGCTTTTGGTCGCGTAGTGGGTCCGTTGGTAACGTCGCTTATCCTTGGCATATGGGGGTATCGCTGGGCTTGGCTGGGTGTGGCAGCGGTACTAGGCTTGGTCTGGATCTGGTCGATTACAGGCGCTAAGCGCTATGATAAAATTTGATAAGAGGTACTTATTAATCCATTGGCAGATAAATTACACCGTAGTCCATGTTGGCTTATATGCGGGCTCAGATGCTATTTACACGACTAATCAGGAAGACACACGATGACGACAAACCTATTTGATCTTACTGGGCGCATAGCACTGGTGACTGGCGCCAGTCGTGGAATTGGTGAAAGCATTGCACGGCTTTTAGCGGCGCATGGTGCGCATGTGATTGTTTCTAGCCGCAAAGCCGATGACTGCGAAACCGTCGCTGCGAGTATTCGTGCGGCGGGGCATCATGCAGAGGCGTTTCCCTGCCATATTGGGAAAATGGGCGACATTACCGCTATTTTTGCGCACATTCGCGAGCAGTACGGTCGACTCGACATCTGTATTAACAACGCGGCAACCAACCCTTACTTTGGGCATATCTTAGACACCGATTTAGGCGCTTATAACAAGACTGTAGAGGTGAATATTCAAGGTTACTTCTTTATGTCGATCGAAGCAGGAAAGTTGATGCGGGCAGCAGGGAAAGGTGTGATCGTTAATACGGCATCGATCAACGGACTTCAGCCGGGTCCTTTCCAGGGTATCTATTCGATCACCAAGGCTGCAGTCATTAGCATGACCAAAGCTTTTGCGAAAGAGTGTGGGCCCTTGGGGATTCGCTGCAATGCATTGCTGCCCGGCCTCACACGTACCAAGTTTGCCAGTGCGCTTTTCGAGCATGAAGACATCATGAATGAAGCTATGGCTAAAATTCCGCTTGGCCGTGAAGCGCAGCCCGATGAAATGGCCGGTACGGTGCTATATCTAGTCTCAGATGCCAGCTCTTACACCAATGGGGAATGTATCGTTGTTGATGGCGGGCTGACGCTTTAAGGCCGGTGCCGCTATTACGCTGGAGACCTGGCTCTAAACGTCATTGCCTCTATGGGGCGATGTTGGGCCCATCACTTGCCTAGGTGCTGAAAGCCCGAGGTTCGAGCATAAAATAGGCTGCTATCGCCACCTGTTACTTTGACAGCATGGCCAGCAGGCCAGCGCAGCCAACTACCGGCAGGCCAGTGTTGACCTGCGATTTCAACGCCGCCTGTAATGATAAACAACTCTAAATCATGGGTGAGCCATTGTTCGGCTAGATCCGCGGGGTTTGCACAGTGCAGTAACAGGCTGCGATCGGGTTTTATATCGTGGCCTATTCCGGCAATAGATGTGCCCTCGCTGAGCGAGCAGCGTCGAATACCTGCGGGCAGTCGAGATAAACTCTGCCATTGACGCGCTGCCTGTAAAATACGGACGCCGCTGCGTTCGAGGCCTGGATGCTGTCGGAGTCGAACGAATAATGTACACCCCTCCTCGCTCCAGGGCTTGTGGCGATAACCTTCTGGATTGAGCAAATAGGTGCCTGCTGGCCAATCGCCGTGCTCGTCAGAGAAAACACCAGACAGCACGAGGATCTCTTCACCTTCTGGATGTTCGTGGGACGGAAACGTCGCGCCGGCGTCGTAGCGAACGATCGATGTTACCCTACCTGCTTCATGAGGGCCGGCCCGATAGAGACGCTTGCGCATCACTCCGGGGGAAGGACTAGCTTGCCAGGATAGCGCTTCGGTACTGAGTGCGATGTGCGCGGTTAAGTCAGCGTTTAAGTCTGCCACTGTCGACGGCGAAGCCGCTACGTCAGTATTGAGATTTGCTGTTTTGACCATTACCTTACTACTCCTAATGCCGAACCTCAATTTCAGATTACACTATAAGGAATCCCCCGTTTTGACCAAAGTCATTGTTACTCTGCCCTTGGAAGATGCCGCACTAGCGCCGCTACGGGAGCGCTTTGATGTGCAGGTATGGGACATTGCCGCGCCCGAAACGTTGTCTGCCTGCCTAGCCGATGCTGACGGTGTACTGTGTGCATTGAATACCCACTTTGATGGGGCACTGTTGCGTGCCAATAGTCATTTAAAAGTCATATCTAGCATCTCGGTGGGATTGGACCACATTGACGTCGATGCGGCGACAGCCGCAGGCATACGGGTTGGCCATACGCCAGGCGTATTAGTCGACAGCACCGCTGATATGGCGCTGTCCTTGATGCTCGCCACAACTCGCCGCGTGGTCGAGGCAGATAGATTTATTCGCAATGGTCGTTGGACTTCCGGTTGGTCAGCCGGGTTTTTTCTGGGTACTGATTTAAGTCGCGCGACAGTGGGTCTTATCGGGCTGGGTCCGATTGGTCAAGCTGTAGCTAAGCGATTACAGGCATTCG